>CAYMGX010000020.1:4651-42000 GCA_964390065.1 uncultured Fibrobacter sp.
TCCTACTCGCGACATCTGTAAGCTTTGCAGGTCTTATCAGTACGACAGATGTTACTGTAAATGGTGTTAACACCATTACAAAAAATTACCAGTTTACACCAAATCCAGTTGATTTGGGTGATTTATCTCATGATAAAGCTACATCCTGGGGAATATCCGGACTTTCATTAGAAAATGGTGAGACGGTTACAGGTGCTTCTCTAAAAATCCAGAATCTTCGTAACTGGGAGCTCAATGAATGGAACGCTCTCTTTATTGACCTCCTCTGGTGGGCTCCTGAAGGTGTAACCACATATAATGATCAAAATATGGGGTATGGCTACGGAAAAGATGATGACTATTTTGCTGGTAAAGAAAGTACCTATGGTACAGTTAATTTAACCCGTCTTAATTATAACGTTTTTACTGGCTCTGAGGGCATGTATGCTAATCCTTCTGAGGGAGTTCAAGTCAAATTTGATGGCTATTATGGAAAGTTTCCATCCTACGATGTAACTGTAAAATTTTCTGATTCAGAGTTGGCTACATTGACTTCCTATCTCAATGATGGAAATTTCGGTTTAGGTATTGATGCTGACTGTCATTTTTACAATGAAGGTTTCAAACTTTCTTTGACAACTGAGAAAACATCTAACATTCCCGAACCATGTTCGCTCTCTCTCATGCTCATCGGTCTCACAAGCCTTGGTGGTGCATTCGTTATCAGAAAAAGAAAATAACTTCGGTTTAGAATTTTTAATCAAAAAAGAGAAAGTTTAAAGCTTTCTCTTTTTTTTTGAATAATTTTATGGCAACATGCGTGCATGCTGGTGGTAAAAAAGGTACATTGCGATACCGCCGTTAAATTATCAACTGCTTTTAACAAGTACATTGTAACCAATTCCAAGCCAGTTGTATCTTATTATTACAGCATTTATATGAGCCTTGTAGTCTTCAGTATCTCTCTATCCAATCCTTTTTTTCGTTTTTTCCTGCTTCCAGAACGATTTTCTCCCAAAGGGTATCATATTGAATTTGCCACACTGAGGGTCAATAACTATTTTTGAATGCATTCTTATAGAAAGTAATAGAACCTATATATAACAAAGCGCGTTTGGCGCAAGGAGGAAAAGCGTGAACATTGTAGTGTGTATCAAACAGGTACCCGGTACAACGCAGGTTAAAATCAATCCTGAGACCGGTACGCTTATAAGGGATGGAGTCGAGGCTGTCGTAAATCCCTTTGATGAATATGCGATTGAAGAAGCTATCAGGATCAGAGAAAAAGTTGGTGGCGTTGTAAAAGTTGTGACCATGGGTCCTCCTCAGGCAGAGAACGCGCTTCGCAGTGCAATCGCAATGGGTGCCGATGAAGGTTACCTTATAACCGACCGGGCATTCGCAGGTTCTGACACCTGGGCGACATCATATACATTGTCAAGCGGTATCAAGACACTCGGTCAGGTTGATCTGATTATCTGTGGTAAACAGGCGATTGACGGTGATACTGCACAGGTTGGCCCCGGAATTGCCGAAATGTTAAATCTCCCCTATGTTGCATGGGTTCGTAAGGTTGATGAAATAACAGCGACAACCATTAAAGTTGAACGTCTTATGGAAGAAGGCTATGATGTAGTCGAGATGCCGCTTCCCGGCCTTATGACTGTTGTCAAAGAGATCAACACTCCGAGAATGGCATCACTAAAGGGTAAAATGAAAGCAAAGTCTGCAACAATCAACACGATTAATGCGTCAGCACTTTCTGTTGATGCCGGTAAACTTGGTCTCAAAGGAAGCCCGACACAGGTATTACGTTCATTTGTTCCTGAACGGAAATCCGGGGGTGAGAAAATCAGTGGTGAAGTTCCTGCAATGGTTGACAAAATTTATAACACAATCTACGACCTTGGCGTTGTAAAATAAGGGGGGTGAGCACTCATGGGTATTAAAGTAAGTCTTGAAAAATGTATCGGGTGCAGCCTCTGCGTGCGCTCCTGCGCTGTCAGTGCAATTCAGATTATTGACAAAAAAGCTGTTATTGATATGTCAAAATGCACTCTGTGTGCTGCATGCGTTGAGGCATGTAAAAAATATCAGGCAATTACCATTGAAAAAGAATCAAGCAGTGGTGTTGATATCAGCCAGTATAAAAACATTGCCGTTTTTGTTGAACAGCGTGAAGGTGTGATTAATGGTGTTTCATACGAGATGATCGGTGAAGGCCGTAAGCTTGCAGATCAGCTCGGCGAAAAGCTGTATGCGATTTTCCCGGGTCACAACATGCAGAAACAGGCTGAAGAGCTTGTAAAATATGGGGTTGACAAAGTATTCTATGTCAACGGAGAAAGTCTTGAACATTTCCAGGATGATACCTATTGCCAGATCGTTTCCGATTTTATCAACAAAGAGAAACCATCAATTGTACTTGCCGGTGCAACTGCAGTCGGCCGTTCATTTATTCCTAAAGTTGCCGCACGTGTGTATGGCGGTCTTGTTGCCGACTGTACGAAACTCGATATTGACACAGAGAAAAAGCTTCTCCTTGGAACACGCCCGGCGTTCGGTGGTAACCTTATGGCAACAATCATCTGCCCGCATCACCGGCCGCAGATGGCAACAGTGCGTCACAAGGTTATGAAAGCGGCAGTTAAAAACGATAGCAGAACCGGTGAGGTTGTCATTCACAATATTGACAAAGTGCTTCCGTTTGAGCGTACAAAAATTATCGATATTATCAAGGATGTCGAATCAACAATCAACATAACTGAAGCTGATATTGTTGTATCTGGCGGACGTGGTATAGGAAGTGCAGAGAAGTTTACGATGCTTCGTGAACTTGCAGCGGTCCTTGGCGGAGCAGTTGGTGCAAGCCGTGCTGCAGTTGACAGCGGCTGGATCCCCTACTCGCATCAGGTTGGACAAACAGGAAAAACAGTCTGTCCAAAACTCTATATTGCATGCGGTATCAGCGGTTCTGTTCAGCACATGGCCGGAATGCAGTCTTCAGATTTTATCATTGCGATCAACAAGGATCCGAATGCGGACATTTTCCAGATTGCAAACCTTGGTATTGTCGGCGATCTTAACGAGATTGTACCTGCATTGACAAAAGCATTCAGGGAACGTTCCGGTAAGTGAGGAAGTGACTTGTGACACGTAACGAGTGACAAGTGATTTGCAGGTACTTGCATTGGCGTGTACCTGCATTTTTATGTTGTCTTTGTTATACGGTTTATTTTATTCTTTTAATTGCAGGTATGTCATTCTTGGATAGAAACCAAATTTTTGATAGAATTCAAATACCGATTCATGACCAGCAGCAACACCGACCATTATTTTTTGACAATTATTCGTTTTAAGCCATTGTATACTATTTTCAACAAGGCGGCTTCCAAGTCCGTACGTTCTGAAAGTGGATTCAACAAATACAGAATCAATTTCTCCAATTGAATCGTTTATTGTTGAGATACAATATCCTATACAGTTTTCATTGTCCTGAACTATCTCAATTCTCACTTTGTCATCAGGTATATTTTCAAATTTGAGACAACGTTCTTTAAATGTGAATGATTTGTAATGTTCTTTAAAATAAATAGAATCGTTCAAATGTGCCTTATTAAGTTTTTCCCATAACGGCTGAATTCTATCCAGTTGTTTTTTGTCAATAACAGTAAAAGTAAAGTTCACAATTATCGAATTTCCTTTGCATTTAAAGTATCAAATTCACCTCTCACGTCCCTTGTACGGTTGCCCTACACGTGTAACGATAATTCGTAACAATAAAACAATCCTGTCCTGAAAACAATCTCCCCGGCTTTACTGAATCCGAGTTTATTATACAGTGCGTTTGAGCATTTATTGACAGCATACGCATCAAGGCGGATTGTGTCATACTGGTTCTCCTTTGCATACGAAATCGCAAAGTTCATCAGGCATGTACCAATACCTTTTCGCTGATAATCAACCGCTACAGCAAGCCTGTGAATAATAAGGTTTTTTCCATGATATGTCCATGTAATTGCATCATACTCCGGAGGATATTCATCATTTAGTGCAATATACCCTGCAAACTGTGAGTCGCAATAACATCCATATGCATTCGAGCGATTAATATCATATTCAACAATAGATCTGTCAGGATATATTGAATCCCACTGATTAATTCCGGTACTTCGCATGGTATGCGTTACTTTGGATATAAGTTGAAATGCTTCCTCAATATCACCTTCAGTCAATTTACACAGTTTAATTTGCACTTGCTCAGTATCCTTTTTAATTGTCTCTTTAATAAATATATATACGTTTTCGATATTTCACTAACAATACCGTTTTTTCGAATTGGAAATGATTCTGGCCATAGCATGGCTCATTTACTATTAAGAATAGTCTGATGCTACAGATGCAGTTAGTAGCCTCATCTGCATACCTCGCTGCAGGATGGTTGTGTAATTAATGCGTTTGCTCCATTTGAAAGTTACAATGTATTTTACCTATAAATATAAGCGGTAATGCATTACCGGATATATTCAGCAGATAATGATTTTTATAAGGAATAGTGTGAAAGAATTAGATGTCGAAACAATCGAAGCCAGCTGGAATTCAATGGAGGATCTTGATCCTGATACGATTCCTGCGTTGGTACATGAGCTTGGCCAAAAACAACCATTTCTCCTGACCTACCTGATGGCGACTGGTCATGATATCCTTTCTGAACAGGAACGTGAAGCGCTGCTTTTCATGGGTGTAATGATCTGGCAGATACTTAATGGAATCTATAGTGATATAGCAGTGATTACAGGGAATGATCTTGACAGTTATGAAAATAGAAACATTCAGATGCTTGAATACCTCGCCGGTGAATCTGAATCTGAGTTTCTGGATACAGTTGAAAAAATCATGTCGAAATATCATCAACCGGAACTTCTTCGTTTTATCATTTCAAAACTTGATGAGGAACCCGATCGTGGCATTGAACTTAGTGATGACAACATGGGAATGATTGTCATCTACCTGAAAACAGTTATCGATTGTTTTGATAAAATTATTCCTTAATTAAACTCATTGTTTCAATGTGCATTACTCCAGTTGTGTGCACAGCCACCTTCAACCTTAAGCGGAACATGCAAGCTGCATGCGCTGCTCATTTTTCCTATAACCCACAGGCGAAATTTTTCCGCATGATCAGCTGGTACTTCAAATACAAGTTCATCATGCACCTGCAGAATCATCTTTGCCTCCGGGCAGAATGATTCTATTTCGTTTTGTATATTTATCATGGCAATTTTCATTATGTCAGCAGCTGTCCCCTGTACAGGAGTGTTGATTGCCGTTCGTTCTGCAGCTTCACGTACAATTTTGTTTTTAATGTTTATTTCGGGATGATATCGCCGACGACCAAAAAGCGTTTCTGTGTACCCATGAACACGTGCAAATTCGATCGTTGATTCCATGAATTTCTTGATTGTCGGAAACTGGGCAAAATATCTGGTAATAAAGTCCCGTGCTTCCCCAAATGAGATTCCGAGCTGTCGTGATAAATTCATAGGACCCATTCCATACATCAGCCCAAAATTAATAGTCTTTGCTGTACGGCGCATGTCGGGAGTTACCATCTCAGGAAATGTACCGAATATCGCTGATGCCGTCTGGGTATGAATATCCTGATCATGGTTAAATGCATCAATGAGAAACGGGTCATTTGATAAATGAGCGAGAATTCTCAACTCAATCTGTGAATAATCTGCGCTGACAAGAAGTGAATCATCTTTAGCGATAAATGCTTCCCTGATCCTTCGTCCGGCGTCAGTACGAATCGGAATATTTTGAAGATTGGGGTTTGTGCTTGACAATCTGCCAGTTGCAGCAACCGTCTGATTAAACGACGAATGAACGCGTCCGGTCTTTTCAAGTATCTGCAGCGGTAAAGCATCAATATATGTTGACAGGAGTTTTTGTATTTCTCTGTAATCAAGTATTTTTTGAACAACGGGAAATTTTTCCGCAAGATTTTCAAGGATCTCAAAGCTTGTTGAGTGGGTTCCGCTTTTTGTTTTTTTTGCCCCAGGAAGTCCGAGTTTGTCAAATAGAACCTCACCAATCTGTTTTGGTGAATTCAGGTTAAACTCCTCTCCTGCCATTTCATATACTGATGCAGCAATTGAATTTAGTGTTGATGTATAACTCTTTGAAAATTCTTTCAGTAGCTTTGTGTCAATAAGCATGCCACACCATTCAATCTCTGCAAGTACCGTTATTAAAGGGATCTCGATTTCATCATACAGTTTTCTTCCATTCATTTCATCAAGCGATTGTGAGAGTTTTGCTGCAAGTTGAAACAATGCAGCAACAGTCTGACAGGCATATACAGACATACTTTCGACAGTGACACCGGCAAGTGCTTTTTCTTTTCTGCTTTTATCAATATCAGCTGACATTACAC
Source organism: uncultured Fibrobacter sp. (assembly GCA_964390065.1). Classification (GTDB taxonomy): domain Bacteria; phylum Fibrobacterota; class Chitinivibrionia; order Chitinivibrionales; family Chitinispirillaceae; genus JAAZBG01. The sequence goes on from CAYMGX010000020.1 coordinate 11,070, forward strand.
GCTGATTTCCCAGCCATTCAGTCATAAGAGAATCAATATCAAAAGCACGTTTACCCGGATCAATAACATAGGCTGCCACCATTATGTCAAACACCATTCCGTCAAGCAGAATCCCTGCATTTTTGAGTACCTGATACTCTGCTTTTAGATTGTACCCTGTTTTGCGGATGGCCGGATTTTCAAAAACCGGCCTAAACATGTCAAGAACGCAGATCTCTTCAGACCCGTTTTGATTTTTTACAGGAATATACAGCGTTTCTGATTCACTGAATGCAATTGCAATACCTATCGGATCACAAGCCCGTGGAATAAGATCATCGGTAATCAGCATGAAGCAGAAACGTTGTTCGGAAGTGATCCGGCTAATTACTGCGGGTATATCCTTCATATCGCTTACGATTGTTTTCGAAACAGTTATAGTTTCCTGCTTGCCAAAAAGAGGATTTTTCATAAATGAATGCAGCTCATATTCCTTGAAAAAAGCCATGCTTTTAAATCTATCAGGGGTAGTCCGTTTAAGATCATCAAGTGTGCAGGAAAGTTCTGCATCATAAAAAAGCGTTACAAGCTCTTTACTAATACGTAACTTATCGATATTATCTTTTATTTTCTGTATCAATTTTGCGTTTCCAATGATATCAGGATTATCAAGAATGGCATTAACAGAACCAGCTGTTTCGAGAATTTTTATTGCTGTTTTTGGCCCGACACTGGGGACACCGGGAATATTGTCTGATGCATCCCCAATGAGGGATAGATAATCCAATACTTTTTCTGGAGGCACACCCAGTTTATCAATTACATCTTTTTCATCAAACAGTTGCAGAACACCAGATCCATCCGGCGCAAGCATTTTTACATGTGGCCCGATCAGCTGCATCAGATCCTTGTCTTTAGTAACAAGAAATACACTAAATCCGTTATCTACAGCTCTTTTTGTGAGCGTTGCAATCAGATCATCAGCTTCGAAACCATCCTGACAAATTACCGGAATATTAAATGCATTGACAACATCTTTTATAAGTGGAATCTGTACTTTCAGTTCATCCGGCATTTCATCACGGTTCGCCTTGTATTGTTCATACATCTCATGACGAAATGTTTTAACACTGCTATCAAGCACAACGGTAAGGTATGGGCATTTGTAGATTTCGATCAGCCTTATCAGATAATTTACAAAGCCATATATAGCACCGGTAGGAATACCCTTCGAATTTGTAAGCGGATTTTTTGCGAGTGCATAATAAGCTCTGTAAATAAGCGCATGTCCATCAATTATGTAAAGTTTTTTGTCGTCCATATTTTCCTTTGTATTTCAACATGGAATTATGCTGATTACCGGCTGTTTTATTTTGTGAATACCCCCACCAGACAAAAGGCTTTATTTCCCTGAATAAACATAATTATTTCAGGATCCCCTCTGAACCGGCAATAGTCACAAAATAACTTTCCGGTGGGATTTGTAGCACATATTTGCGATCTAATTTGTACCCACCAGCAAGATATTCATTTATCTTGTTTATTTTCAACAACATACAAACAATAACCAGATAGACCATATATGTCATCATTTTTTAAATATCATATAACTCTTTGGTATTCCTTTGGTTGGATATATACGTTTATTACAAAAAATAAAAATAGTTATAGATCTATCAATGTAATGAGAGTAAATTATATTATCTATACATAATATTGTCCGGTTGATGCAGAACCAGGAGTAAGGAAAAATATGGCGCATGAAATATGGGCTGGAAGGTTGTTGTTAAAAAAATTCTTTCGTGAGTTTTTTCTTCGAATTGCAGAGGGCAGTAAAGACAGCAGGTCATTTATATCTTTTAGTAAACAGTCCAAGGACCAGGAGCAATCATCACCGCAGATAGTGATATTCCAGGGAGAGAACGGGCTTGGCAAAACAGCTACTGTTTCTCAATGTATTTCTATTATTAACGACATCGGCACTGATCTCAAAAAAACGGTATCATCTCTTGTTATTAATTGTGAATCAATTTTTTCTCATGCTCCGTCAGTACCTTCCACACCGGTGGAATTAATTGACATAATATACGAACAGATACGCAATGAGTCTGCTATTGTTCAATATTTTGTGCGATATCGTGAATTTACTGAAAAATATGCGAAGATTAAATCCCAGATAGAATTGATAAAAAGAGAAGACTGGATTCCTGATCATTTTTCATCAATTACATCATTGAATGAAACAGACAAACTTATTTCATCAGAACACTACTCCAATTGGCTTCAGAAAAAACTAACCCGTCAGGACTATGACCATTTTATCAATGCAGATAAATTTAAAACGGATTATTTCATTAAAGGTTTTATTGATGCATCGGTTGATATACCCACACTGTTGGTGTTTGATAGTTATGAGTTTATTCCAGCCGAACTTGAACTCTGGGTCCGCAAGGAACTAATCTCCCGGTTATACGAACAGCATACTTCCATAATGACACTTGTTTCTGGTTGTGGTCACTTTTCCCGTTTTTTCAGAAACGATTTCAATGAAGAGCTCATCTATACGTTTGATTTTACAAACAATGCGTTGACACTCAGTGATATCAGGGCTATTTCAAGGCAACTTCAGGCAGAACTAACCGATACTGATCTGAATCAGATAGAACAATACACTGCCGGTATTCCCATGGCTGTAATTGATACTATTATCAACATTAAAAATGGCTATTCATGTACTGCTTTAACATCCAATGTTCGTCATGAGCCATGGAATGCTCACGAAGTGCTTCAGGAAGTTCTTGATCGCTTTGATTCTTTTTGTAAAGATGAACAGATCCGGTACAGACTGATAACACTCGCGATTCTTGACCAATACGATGAGTCAATTCTCGCAGCACTCTGGAATATCGCTCAGGCTGAAGTAGCATTGGCACTGACTAATTTACAAAAGCATACAGTCTTTTTCTCTCATGGTACGTTACATACGGTCATCCGTATGCTTATCCGTGAGATGCTGATTAAAGACGTTACATCAAATGGAAATAATTTTACGCCTCTTTTTAATACGTATAGTAAGGTTTGCGGGACTCTGCTATCAAATGAAATGCTCCAATCTTTAGAGCAGGAGATGCCTGATTGTACAACCAGATACCGGTCAACCCGGTTTTCAAATGCATTTCTTAATCTTATCGGTTCTTCAATCTGGTTGTCCCCAGGTGATTCGTTTAACCATATATCAACTTTTTATCTTGAACTTTTATATTATAATCCGAATCTCATACGTCAGACAATCTGGAGAATTGGTGAATTTCGGCAGCTTTTAACAAATGATCAGGACAAACTCTTAAATCTTTATTATGAAGGCCTTTCTTATCGGGATGAATCACTTGTCGTAAACAGAGTTCCTGTTGATGAGGTTGAAGTATCACTTATTGAATATCTTGAAAAATACACAGAAGTGATGACTCCTTTTCAGCAATCACTTCTGTTCCGAAAAAAGGGTGAAATTGAACTCAGATCCGGAGATCTTGAAAAAGCGCTTAAAAACTTTAAAACAGGCCTGGAACTCTGCAAAGAATCAGCAAATGATGTGTCTTCTTATTTTGATCTCTTTATCCAATGTGGCCTCTCGTTCAATCTGGCCTCAAAACAGGATAAGGCAATTGAGGCTTTTACATTGGCATCCAGTGCTGTAAGCAGCAGCTTTGTTCCACTCTATTTAACCGGTGTTACTCAGATTTCCCTGAACCGTCACGACCTTGCTGTAATAGCACTTGACACTGCAGCAAAGATTAACCCTGACAACCAGGACGCATGGTATAACCTCGGGGTTGGATACGCTGCATTATCCCGGTTCACTCAGGCTGAAGATGCTTTTGTAAAGGCAATTGAAAAGGGTCCGGAAAGTCCGGTTCTATGGTTCGAATATGGAACAGTACTTAACAAATTGGGAAAACACGGAGAAGCAGTAATCGCTCTCAGAAAAGTTGTCGAATCTGAACCTCAAAATACTGTAGCCTGGAATATTATTGGGAATTCAAGTGTTGCACTATCAAAAACAGATGATGCTATTGATGCATTCAGAAAAGCACTGGAAACCAGACCGCAAATGCCGGAAGCACTTATCGGACTTGGTGAAGAACTCTACAGAACAAAACAGTACAGCGAAGCAGCAGAAGTATATGCGAAGGCAATTGAGCTTGACAATGAAAATCATTTATTGTGGAGTAAACTGGCAAAAGTATTCTATGATGCACAACTTTTTGAGAAAGCTGTTGATGCCGGTCAGAAAAGTGTAGCAAATATACAGAGTGAACTTGAACCGTGGCTGACTCTTGGAAATTCTTATTTTGAGCTTGGTAAGTTTACAGAAGCAATTTCTGCATTTGAAAAAGCATCATCACTCGATCAACAGAACCCTGAAATCTGGAATCTTATTGGTAAAGCATATTTTGCACAGGACAGGTATGATGAATCCATTAACGCATTCGGACAGGCTGTTACTATCAATCCATCAATACAGGGTTCATGGTATGATATGGGTCTTGCATACGCTATCAAGGAGAATTTCACCGATGCCGCAGAGGCTTTTGCAAAAGCAGGAACGATTGAACCTGATAAACCGTTTATCTGGATTCAGCTTGGTGATATGTATATGGCACTGCAGCGCTTTACTGATGCTATCGAATGTTATGCCAAAGCAATAATTATTGAACCGGAATCATATGATGCTCTTTACAGAAAAGGTCTTGCCTGTATGCAGGCAGAAAAAATTGATGATGCCATTGTATCATTTGTAAAAGCAGCAGAACTTAGCCATGCTGATATTGACATCTGGTTCCAGATGGGCTTGGCCTACTATACCGGCGGTTTCTATACAGAAGCAGTTCAGGCGCTTGAAGTAACAGCGTCACTTGACCCGTTGCGCCCGGATACCTGGAAACAACTTGCCCGGGCAAGAATGGATCTTGGTGATAATAATGGTGCAATTGAAGCATTTGGGAAACGGCTTGAGCTTATTCCGGATGATTATGATTGCTGGATCAAAATGGGAATTTGTTACAACAGACTGGAAAAGTACGATGATGCAATACTTGCATTGCAAAAAGCCCGGACTTTTGTTCCCGATAACATTGAAGTGTATGAGCAGCTTGGTCTAGCGAGTCATAAATCAGGTGATCTTGATGCTGCAATTGGTTTTTATCAAACGATCACCGACCGCATTCCTGAAGACTCTGATGCATGGGTAAATATGGCACTTGCCTATCATTACAAAGGTGAATACGTGAGTGCAATTAATATTTACAACAAAGTATTAAGCATGGCACCCGATAATCCATACACCTGGTATAATCTTGGACTTGCCTGTCATAGTAATAATCAGATCAATGATGCGATCAATGCATATCGTCAGGCAGTCAAACTTAATCCGGATGCACCGGAATTCTGGTTTCATCTTGGAATGGCACTCAACTCGCTTGAATTATATGGAGAATCAATCCAGGCATATCGTAAAGTGGTTCAATTTGATAATGACAACATTGAAGCGTGGTTTAATCTTGGCCTCGCCTATTTTATCTGGGGACAATATGATGATGCACTTGAAGCATATGAAAAAGTTGCCGAAGTAAAACCGGATCATTTTGAAGCGCTCGCGAATCTTGGTGCAACGTATTATACGCTTTCAAACGCAGACAAAACAATCGAGTATTGTTTAAAAGCGCTTGCAATAAAAGATGAACCGGCTACAAAGACATATCTGATGCTTGGGTATATTCTGAAAAAAGATATGGGCAGTGCCAGAGCTGAAGCAGAAGAATTGACAGCGGTGGAATTAACCCGTGATGAACTTATTGACGTAACAGATATAATAGAAACTTTCATAGTAAAAGACAACACTGTCGATTTTGTCAACGAACTACATGAAAAGTTTCATAAAATCCTGCAGGTTTTTGAACTGGTACCCTGATCGTTGTTAAAAATGTGCAACAGCACCAATTACTGTTTTTTTACAATTTGCAAATGAGCCGCACAGCAGTGCGTCTCTGTATTGTATTCCCTGTTCATACTTCCACACTCTTCACTTCTCATTACTATCAACATCATCATCCAGTTCGAGATCATTTTCGTTTCTGATACTGTTTGCGGAACTATCCGTTTTCAGGGAATCTGCTGCTGCAGTACCCGTAGCCTGAGGTGCTGTTGGACGCCCCAGTGATGCCCGTATTGATTCTTCACGTTTTCTTGCTTCGTTAAGTATCGCAAGTGTGTCACGAAGTGTTTTTATTTTAATGTCCGCCGATGTTGAGCAATAGACACTTGTTCGGTAAAGTTCACAAATTTTTTCATACAGTGTTTTTGCTGTGGTTTTCTTCTGAAGAACGTTGTCGCTAAACCATGCAGCAGCATAGAGAGCTTTTGGTGCAATATCAAGCTCCGGGTAATCTCTTGCAATTGCATAAAAATGCTGTATGGCTCCCTTGATATCGTTATTACCATAAAAAAGTTCCTCAGCCTCTTTGTATGCGATGTAAGCGCTATCAGATCTTGTCAAAACAGTAAGAGGAAGATTAAGTTCCTTCTGGGCCAGTTTTGTGTAAATACTTACAGGATATTTTTCTATTATTACCCTGAAAAGGCTGTCTGCCTTAACAGAATCCCGTATTTCGTTCTTGGTAATAAACGCAGCCGAAGTTAAAGCCTTAGCAGCAAGTTCCCGATCAATTGATGTATCTGCATATATCCGCATGTATTCTTTTGATGCAGAATCAGGCTCATCAAGATCGAATCTGAAAATTTCCCCGATCATCATCAAACGATGCTCTCTTAATGTATCAGCCGCCCCTTTAACATTGCGCAACGAATCAAGTTTTTTCATTGCAGTAACTCTTCGCAATGCATTCGGACGGGCAATAGTATCTGTCCCTGCTGCAGCAAGCGTATAATATTCAGTTGCTTTTTTGTAATCTTTTATTTTTAATTGATAAATCAGACCCAATTGATAGAATGCTTTACTTTTAAACGTTGAAGTATCTTTTCTAATTGTCGTAGAGTCAACATCCCTGCAAAGTGTTTTAAAAACATCAATTGCTTCATCATATTTTTCAAGCACCTTGTAAACGATACCTTTTTCATAGAAGATTTCGTCCTCATGAGCTGAATACAACCTGCTTGACGCCATCATGGAAATAATCTGCAGTGCCTGATCAAGCTTGCCGGTTTCTCTATAACAGATATATAGATTTTTATCAAGTCTGTAGGACTGTTCCGGGTAATCCTTTTTCCTTGGTGCTGTTTTTAATAGCGGAATTGCTTTATCAAATTGTTTCATGTCGATATACAATTGAGATATTCTCAGAACAATTTCCATCCTTTTTTCGACAGACTTTGCACTCTTTAATGTTTTTTCCAAAAGTAAAATTGCCTCACTACGCCCCTCCCTTCGAACCGCAATTTCAACAAGGAGCATTGTAAGTTCCTGGTTTTTATCTTTCTCAGGATACTTCGATAAAGCGAAATTGATCACATCCTCCGCTTTATCGTAATTACCGTCCTCGATATAACACATTCCGGCGAAGATATAGGATTCGGGTATATACTTGCTTGCCGGAAATTCGGTCTGAAGCTCGATAAACCTCCGGATTGCTTTTTGAAAGTCCTTCTTGTAATAATATGCTTTTCCCATAAGTATCAATGCATCATCATGCCATTTCTTCTTTCTGGGAAACGATTCAATTACCTTAATTGACTTTTCTACTGTACGCTCGTACCTGGTAACCGCATCCTGGGGAGGAGTGACAAGCATGCTGTCGGGAAAATTTCTTGATTTCGTCAGATGCAGTTTCCGGGCTTCATTATATGCGTTTCTACCGTTATATAGTGTATTAAGATATGCATTACACCCAATACAACAAAAAAGAACAGCACAAATCAATGCCGCTTTAAGGATCATTACTACTGTTCCTGAATTTTTAGAATTCATTGCACTGTCTCCAAGTGGTATCCCTGATTTTTATATTTTAGCCAACAATCATTCAATATCCGGCTGCTGCACCCTGTAAACAATTATGAAATAAAAAGTATCCAGTGATTCTTTGCATAACGAAATCAACCAGATACCAATTATTTCCCTGAGTTATCATAAAATACATTGTGATATAAGCTCTTCAAAACTTTTGGATTCAGGGTATAGCCTTTTTTTCTAAAAAAAACATAATGTTACTAAACTTTTTCCCGGCAACGTTGTATTTTCTACACGTACATCCCGGTAAGGTAGTGTAGTATTTTTTGCCATTACCGACATTCTTATATATCTTGAGGAAATTACTACTTCATGGTTAACTGGTACCCATTTATTAACACACATATCTTTGTCCGGAAAAATTGTGTACTGCAGATTACTGTATTGTGGACATTTTTATTGTTCCTTACTATGAATTTACACGCACAATCCACAACGGATTCAGTACCTGCACCATCCTATGCTGCAGATTCTATTACTTTGCACTCTAAAAATATGGTTCGTGATACAACCATCCTTGTTAATCATTTCCGGTCTCTTGAACATAAACGACAACAACTTTTTATTTTTGACAGTATTCCCGATTTCAGTAATCCTTTTTTAGTTGAGACATCCGAATTATACCGGAAAAATGCAACACACATACCCGATGCGCTCAGATACCATCCGATGTTTACAGTGATAAAATACAATCTTGCAGGCAACCTGAATCGTTTACTGCCATATGGAACTGTTGCGCCACTGAATTATTATTACGGCAGCAGCTCACTGCGCTTCGAACGTGCACTTTTCCCTTTGTCTTTACAAAATACATATACCACAGAAATGAATACTGTCTCAATTTCAAATAACGGTATTCATATTAATGATTATACGGCAACTATGGCACTTCCTGAAATAGTAATTCTATGGGAAAATGGCGTTTTCGGGGAAAACATTCTGGATGTAAGATTTACCCGCCCATTTACAAGAAATATTATGTTAAGTATCTTTTCAAACTATCGTCATTTGAATGGAAAAAAATTCAGTCATTCATCTAATAACATTTACACATTTTATTCAGGCCTTTACAGGGACACATCCGAAACTGTCAATTCAGGTTACAATATCCAGACAGAGGAACACTGTAGTGGTTTACAGTTAAGCTATCTTGGTGAACGCAGCACAGCATTATTCAAATTAAAATATGCAGATCTTCTTACTGAAGCAGCAATCGACACATTCTCGGAAACGAAAGATCAGATGTATGAACTGTATCGCCGTTTCCCCCTTGAGATTGACCTTGATATCAGTCACTCGACTAAGAGCGACTTTTTCTTTGATAGTAAAGTTGGATATCAGACACAACCGGTTATCAGACTGCAACCATCCATTATAGCAAGTACCGGTAACTCAATCCGAAATGATGCCTCAATTGGAATTTTCAACATCGGTTTACAGGGAGGCAGGAAACAACGAACAAATGATTCACTTTTTATCTCTGCTGACATACAGACAATCAATCAAACGCTGTTCAACCGTGATGACAGGATAACAACTGCAACAGAATCAAGGGTGTCGTATAAACATAACCAGGGCGACAGCAGCAGAAGCTTTGCATTTACTCTTAACGGTGGTGCACATGCTTATTTCCAGAATGACAATTTTGAGATAAATCCAGTGTTCCACGCTGGATTTGATATCCGTTCACAACATAATGATATTCGTTTCTATGCAAAACATGATGTTCTTCCTGTTGCAACGCCACTCGACACTTTTAACATAATTGACAACCACGACTTCTCATATAGCCAGGCAGGTGCAGAGTACTTTTTTCATACTAATAAGTTTAGAATCCTTGCAGGTTATCAATACCTGACTGATATTGATAATTCGATCATCAACAACTCATGGATTCAGGGAATAGCACCCTATTCACAACCGGCGTCATCATTTATTCTTGCACCATCACTGGGAAGATTTCACGGGTTAGCACTAAATGGATCATTGTGTGTTTCGGATAAAAAACCATATATTAAATCAAATTGTCGTCTATCGTATATTGTTCATCCCATGTCTACAAGCGAGTATGTCGATATTAGCATTGGTGCTGAATACTGGAGTAAGCGGGAATCAATCGATTTTGCCGGCCAAAGCGACTGGAACAAACCATTTGTAAATGTTGACCTGAATATTTCTGTCCATATTCTTGAATTCAGACTTTTTTACAAAGTTGATAATATTCTTAACAGGAAATTTGCCTATGTACCCGGTTATTATTCGCCGGGATTAACATTCAGATGGGGATTCAACTGGTTTATCCAGCGATAAGGATTTTTTGACGAACCAGCGTGGTACGATACTCAAATATGGCATAATATATTCCCGGTGCCACCTTTTTTCCCTTTGAATTAGTACAATCCCATGATGCCCTGAACAAAGTGTCGGTTGTACTGCTTATACTCTTTCTCCATATAACAAGACCATCTGATGACAACACTGTAAACTTGACTTTTGAGGAATCAGATAGGTTTTTTATGGCCAGGGTAACATTCCTGTTGCTTCCGGGTTTAATCACATTTGGGTAAACAAAGCACTCCGGTATACTATAAGGTTTTTTTACAACAATTGTTGATTCATGAATTGAATCAACACTCATACATGCCTGAAGGGCATCCGGTACTCCGTAACCATAAGTATTATCACGATTTATCTGTGATGGAAGTAGTTTACATGATGCCAAAAGAGCATTCTTTACTGTTACATTCCTGTAACCTGAAGATTGCAAAATCAAGGCACAAACCCCCGCAATCGTTGGTGCAGAAAATGATGTACCGCTTACTGATGTGTATGATGTATCACTATGATAAACTGACGGAACAGAAACAAATTCCCCCTGTGCAACAAGATCCGGCTTTATTCTTCCATCAGCGGTAGGTCCGGTACTGCTGAACGATGCAATTACATCTCCACGGGCATTAAGAGCTCCGACACTTACAACTGCATCAACATCAGCAGGAGCAACCAGCGAACCGATTTTATCTGCACTCTCATTCCCCATCGAATTGACAATAATCATTCCGCGGCGTGCAGCAGCTGCTGCCGCACGGGAGACAATAGTTGTTGATCCATTCATATCTTCATAGGAATAATCAACAATAGTTCGAAATGTTCCATCACTGTTTCGAACCGTAACCGAATCCTGAAATCCATCACGATATCCAAGTGAGCTTGATACAATATCAACCCCAAGCTCCTCAGCCCAGATAAGCGCAGCAGCCCAATCATCCTCTTCGCTGTGAATCTCCGTATTGTACCAGGTATTCTCTGTCCGGGCAAGTACAAATTTCGCTCCCCAGGCAACACCTTTATATCTTGGAGGATCATAACCGGCAACAATGCCGAGACATTCTGTTCCATGCAGATCGTTAGCGTAATAGGGATGATCCGGATTATTAATCACAGAATCAGGATCTGCAACAGACGAATCATTATCGATAAAATCATACGTTGTGAGAATCTGGTTATTATTTACAATATGCCTGAAAGCAGCATGATTCAGGCGAAAACCGGTATCAAAAAAAGCAATAATTACACCGGCACCCGGTGAATCAGGACGTCTTTTATCTGTCAAATACTGATGCGCTGCCGGAACGTTAAGCAGCTTCAATTCATCATACAGAAATCCATATCCGCCTGTAGTATCATACATTTTTTTTGCCAGTAGCAGAGCATTACTCTTTTCACGCCTTAAACATGTATTGACCGTTGAAATTTCCTTAACAAAAGTCATTCGTGAAACATCATTTATTTTTGCACACTGTATCGTAAAACTTGCTGCATTTTCCCATTTAAATGTATGCTTTAGCACTGCACCTGTCTGTACAATGCTATCAATATACGCTTGACTGACAGGGAGATCGGTTTCATTGGAAACATATCCTGACTTTTTTCGCCGCTCAAGCGCTTTTGGTGATATGCTGACGTTTTCATGTACGTTTTTTTTATCTGTAAACCAGACCCATACTTTACAGACTGCATCATTTTGCGAAAGTTTCTTCGCAGCAGCAGAAACAGTTGCAGCATTTACAATTGATACCCAAAGAATCAGGCAGACAATTATTCTTAGTAAGGACATCACCATCTCTTTATTCTATGTTCCGGAACCTATTTAATTCTGATTATCTCAATGCGCCTGTTTTTGGAACGTCCGGCTGCAGTCCTGTTATCTGCAACAGGTATTGTCGGCCCGAATCCAACAGCTCGAATTCTTTTTGCCTCAACACCTTTGGAAATCAGATACTGACGAACAGCTTCAGCACGCATTTGAGACAATTTCATATTTTTTGAATAATCCCCCAGCGTATCGGAATGCCCATGTACCTCTATCTCAATTTCAGGAAATTGTTTCATCTCACGAATCACTGGTTCAATATTCTGCAATGAACTGACAGTCAATTCCGGACCATTATTCCTGAATTGTATACCCTGTAATATCTGTTTTTGCGGTAATGAGGATATACGTCTTACGGTATCAGGACACCCGTCATCATCGCGCAGATTATTGAAAGTTTCGGGAAGATCCGGACATTGATCAAGTGAATCAACAATGCCATCCCTGTCATTATCAAAATCAGGACACCCATCATCGTCCTCAAATCCATCAAAGTCTTCCTTTTCGTCAGGACAATTATCTTTTACATCAGGAATGGCATCAAAATCGTTGTCAAGATCAGGACATCCATCCTCATCCTCAAATCCATCAATGTCTTCGGCTGCATTTGGACACTTATCATCTATATCAAGGATGCCATCGTTGTCATTATCAGGGTCAGGACACCCATCCTCATCTTCAAATCCATCCTTATCTTCAGGATTATTGGGACATTTGTCAAGTGAATCAGGAATCCAGTCGCGATCATTGTCACTATCAGGACATCCATCATCATCTTCGAATCCGTCAACATCCTCCGGATCTTTGGGACATCTGTCAACATTGTTCTTGATTCCATCTTTGTCATCATCCTGCACCACCATGAATCCTTTCCAGCCAAGTACAAACTGTGCTCCATACGATGGTACTACACTTGTGGAATAATGAAAGTCTTTTGCAGCACCGGTGGAGGGATTATGGTTAATACGTGCGGACTTTCTGTCTGATGATAATGCGATATCAGCAGCGAGCATCAGGTATAACCCCGATGGTGTTGTAATTCTCATTCCCGGTGAAAACAGGATCGGATCCTGTGCGAGATCGACATCGGTAGACAGATTCCCAAATCGGGTTTCCCCGGATATTTCTGCAAATAACATGAAAAAATAAGCCGGATTATATTCTGCTGCCAAATTGTATAACATCAGGTTGCGCTGTTTTTTGTTTGATGACGACGCAGAGCCGCCAATATTGAGATGCACTTGTAACGGAATATTTTCGCGAAATTCTTTTATGTCAAGAGTCAACAGCAATTCAGCGGTGAGTGTAGCGGCATTTGCAGAGTAAAATGATAACGCTTTGGCTCCGTCGTTTTCATTCTCGATATAATATGAATTTCGTGGAAAAATGCCATTATTCTGCATGCCTACTGGAATTGTTCCGCTGATAAAATACCCCTGATGAAAGCCTTTAACTGCAGATCTCGGAGTCAGACGTGTTGACAATCGAAAATCTCCCAACCCGCCTTCATCAACACCATTTATGCCGGACCAATCGTAGTAGTATGGCAAAGAAATTGATATATCAAGGAACCGGAGCGGTGTTACAGCAAGGAAAAGATTTGATGTAAACTGGCGGGCAGTTTCCATTCGTGTATCGTCCACAACGCGGCCAAATGAATCGATAACAGGCATTTGAATGCCATTTTCAATTGCACCGCCAAAATATCCGGATGATTGTGAAAATGTAAATCCACTGCCAAGATTCAGAGTGTTTTTAGCCACCGGCACAGCACTAAGCGTACGAAGGACTCCAGTTTGTCCACTTGTATTAATATCCAGTGCGGAAGCACAATAGACAAATGCACATACAGTTACTGTGCATACCAATAATCTATTTACAAAGCGCATCAGTTCTCCTTGTTAGCAATTGTCCTGTCACATTCAGCATATCGCTGGTAAAATACGTATAAAACAGTAATACCTTATTGTTAAAAATCAACTCTACTCAATCCTGTATAATTCAATCCGGTTATTCAATTGACGCCCAGGAATTACACCATTATCTGCAATCGGTTCCCTGGATCCCTTCCCAATAGCTCTCAGGCGGGATGCATCAACACCCTTGCTAATCAAATAATCCCGAACGGTTTCAGCACGTCGTTGTGTCAAACTGAAATTATCCGATTCACGACCGGTACTGTCAGTATGCGACCAGATATCAACCTTTACATCAGGATAATCGGCAAGGGAGTAATACACCTGATCAAGGATTCTGTAAGCGCTTTCTACGATCAGTGAAGTTTTTGGCTGAAATGCCACACCGGCAAGAATCACCTTGCCCATCTTTATTTCTTTCACTTTTTCGCGTGCCTTCGGGCATCCGTTATCCTCTTTTAAGCCAAAGCTGTCTGGACACTTATCCAGATTATCCGTGATACCATCCTGATCATTATCTATATCCGGACAACCGTCATCATCCTGATACCCATCCTTATCCTCAGGTTCAGAAATGCATTTATCAAGGCTGTCGACTATCCCATCGTTATCGTTATCACTATCAACACACCCGTCATCATCTTTAAAGCCATCAAAGTCCTCAGGTTCATCCGGGCATCTGTCAAGACTATCGACAATACGATCACCATCATTGTCTAAATCAGGGCAGCCGTCTTCATCCTCAAAGCCATCAAAATCCTCAGGTTCATCCGGGCATTTATCAAGGCTATCGACTATCCCATCCTTATCGTTATCGATATCAGGGCAGCCATCATGATCATCAAAATTGTCAAGATCTTCTTTTTCTTTGGGACATTTATCATATTCGTCCGGTACAAGATCTCCGTCCCGATCAACATTCCGCAATGACATATTCCAGCCGATATGCAGACCAGCGCGCCATGATGGCATCACTTTACCGTAGATTTTTCTATCATTCTTACTTTTCATGTATTTTTTGCTTTGGCTATAATACGTAATATCATCATTTGATGTCAGGCTGATACCACCGGTTAGCGCCACAAACCCGCCATGATCAGTTACCACCTGAAATCCGGGTTCAAGCCAGAAAGGATCGCGGTTAATCCGAAACCCGTCGGAGACATTGGAAAAACGGCTTTCAGATGTCAACTCTGTAAAAAACGATATATTCCCTGAGAGTTTAAACTCCATTGCAGCCTTTAGTATCAACAGGTTTGAAAGCGTATTCGTACTTGTAAGAAGACAACCGGTATTCAGATACAGTCCAAACCATGCAACGTTCAGTCTCCATAATGCTTCAATGTCAAAATCAAAGCTGCCTGATGAATAACATGACACCGGAAGGATTACCGAATCGGGGCGAGTCACATATTCATGATACAGTGTATGACGCGGTATATACCCATTAGCCTTTTCACCGGTAGGGAACGAAACCCCTACAAGCATTGCAACATCGGTAAGCCGATCCTTCTTTCCCGGTAACCGGAATTGAGTACTGAATTTAAGGTCGCCCAACGCGCCCTCGGGAGAAAACCCTTCAGGCAGATCTGCATAGAATGGGATTGACAATCCAAAATCAAGATAATCTGTAACACCAAAACCAATTGCCGGCCTGAATTGCAGTATATTTACAAGTGCAAAAGCAGTATCGAATCTTAACGATGCAGCATTAAAATACACCAGCCGTTTTACCAGATCTCTATCACTGGCAAGCTCTGAATTAAGTGACACTGAAAGATGCATCGAACCAAGACTTTTTGCTTTATATACTGAAATCAAACCCGAATGCCCATTTTTATTGGTTGATTTATTATCATAGTGTTTGTCTTCAGTGTATTTACCTTCTGAAGTGTATTGCTCTTCTGTTGAGCTAAACACATACACACAGAATATCGCAACCATGCATGCCAGTCTGGGGATAACAGATATTGCCTGTCTTTTACCGGTGATAGGTATCATTGCAGTTATTTACTCCCTGTTCATTTACACGTTGTTAGTCATCAGCATCAAAGCTGTTATTTAGTTAAAGAAAGATCTGATAATGCAGTATAACATGATGATTGCCTGAAAAGGCACCGGTATTTATGTGTCACGCTGATGTCTTAACAAAATAACATATTATCTTCATATTTTCAATGGTTTAAATATAGTTACGGCCTGAAAATCAATTTTTACATCAGATTAATAGATATTTTCATTAGAACTTTTTAAATATCAATGTGTTACAAAAACATTACTATACTTATCTGATATATAGGTTTTACATTATTATGGTCAGACCGTTTTTTTGCCGTTGCATCGTAACAAGGTACTGTTTTTAAATACGTTTAAATATTATTTAACGGACTATTGGTAAGATATGATCATTTTCGGATTTTCTCCTTTAATTTTCAAAGGCATATTTATATAATTTTTAAGAACAATCAACCATGATGGGGACTACATGGAAATCAGTCAGGAATTTAAAGACAAGATACAGCATGTTGCAAACTTGCCAACACTGCCCCAGATTGTATCAAGACTTATCAGGATAATCAATGATCCAATGACATCATCAAATGATGTAGCGTTTGTTATTGGTCAGGATCTTTCATTAAGTGCGAAAGTACTCAGACTGGCCAACAGCGCATTTTACGGGGTACCTAAAAGTATTACAAACATTAACAGTGCAGTGGTAATTCTTGGATTAAAAGTACTTCACACAATGGTTCTTGGTCTGACAGTGTTCGACATGTTTCCCAGCTCAAAGAAATCAGCAGCACTTTTTGATCGGAAATCGTTCTGGCTTCATTCTCTCGGATGTGGAATGGTTGCGAAATTTCTTGCATCACGTATAAGAAGATTTATTCTGTTTGATCCGGAAGAGGCTTTCTGTGCCGGATTGCTTCATGATATCGGGAAAGTGGTAATGGAGCAGTATCTTCATGACGATTTCCACAAGGCTCTTGAATACGCTCATAGTAATAACATGCCCATGTACAATGCAGAAAACATGGTACTTGGATATAATCATTGTCAGGTTGCAGAATGGTTGACATCAACCTGGGGACTTCCATCAGAGCTTCAGTATCCATTAATTTACCACCACACGCCATCAGAACCCGGACAACATCAGGAAATTATTACACTCTGCCATCTTTCAGACTGGTTGTGTTATGATCTTGGACTTAATAATAATTCCTATGTATCACCTGAGCTATTCCCTGATTCATTCAATACTCTTAAGCTTGAGCAGAATGACATAGATATACTGAAAGAACAATTCAAGTCTGAAATGGAAAAGGCAGTTACATTTTTCGAAATAGCAGTTTCGTAAAAAACAGGGCATGGTATTTGAATCTGACAATTCATAATCATGAACAGATAAAATGGTTATTGCGTTTTCAGGAGTTCATTTTTAACCGGTTGATAAAATACAGTTTGCAGATAACGTTTCGATTCAAATTGCGGACATAATCCTGTTAGTGATTCTGTTGATCCTACAATAAGGTATCCATTGGGCGCCAAAACATTTGCAATTTTCCCAAACAGATTTTTTCTGTCTTCAATTGAAAAGTAAATTGCAACATTACGACATAAAATGATATCAAATTTATACGGGAAAACAAATGGTTCAAGGAGATTCATCGTTTTAAATGTGGCCATTGCCCGGATTTCATCACGAATTCTCCACATGGAACCATCCTGTACGAAATACTTGTTTATCTTACCTTGTGTCAATCCGCGTTCAAGTTCCATTTTGCTATACTTTGCATAACTCGCAGCAGCCATAACTTTATCTGAAATATCAGTTCCCAGTATCCTGATATCATATCCGTTTAAATCCCCAAGCAGATCTTTGAAAACGATACTGGTACTGTAAACTTCCTGTCCGGTTGAACATGCTGTACTCCAGATTCTGATCGGAATTACAGCACCTGAATTCTGTTTTCGTTTGAAATCAATCAGATCAGGGAAAATTTTATACTGTAGTAATTCAAATGGTGTTGTATCCCTGAAAAAAGATGTTTCGTTTGTGGTAATGAGATTAATTACTTTTTTTCTAAGGGCACCGGCAGGATCATTTTTAACTTTTGATAAAAGTTGAATCCACGATACTGATCCTGTTTCCTTTAATAGCGGAGCAAGCCTCGTTTCAATCAGATAGGCTTTACTTGCGTCATGACTATTTCCACATATATTCTTTATGTAAACAGTCCAGAGTTCTATGTCCTGCGCTGTTAATGCTGGCACCATAAACCCTTTCGCATAAAATTCGCTATTTTTCCTGCGATTTCATAAAGCGGCACTATACAATCCACGACACCTGCGTCAACAGCAGAACGAGGCATACCATAAACAACACAACTCTGCTCATCCTGAGCTATTACATAGCAGCCATGACGTTTCAGCAAACGTAACCCCAGCGTGCCATCACTTCCCATACCGGTAAGAATGACAGCCATACTTTTTCCCGGATAATTACTTGCAACAGATCTGAAGAGATAGTCAACTGATGGTTTACAATTGTTTTCAGGGGAATCATCAGTGACAAACAGTGTTTTTACGCCACTATTATTCGGATTACCCAATTTCAATTGTTTTCCACCCGGGGCTATATATACTGTATCAGATTGCAGAATTTCGCCATTTGATGCTTCACATACTTTCATTTTACATTTTGCGCTCAAACTGTTTGCTAATGCATTTGTAAACATAGGCGGCATATGCTGGACAATGATTACAGGTATTCCTAGATTTGCCGGAAGTTGCGAAAGCAATACCGCCAGAGCGGCAGGACCACCGGTTGACACACCAACAAGCAGCATTTCCGGTTTTTGCAATCTTATTCTGCTGTCAACTTTTGTTTCCGGCACACATTCTCTTGAATGTGGTGCTTTTGGAGACGCATCAGTTTCTTCAACCGTTATTGATGGTTTCTTTCCGGAAAGAATTGTACTTATTTCCCTTTTACGGGCAAACACTTTTACTCTTGGAGCCAGCGCCTCATACACAGCAAGGCGATTCTGCTCTGCAGTTCCCTCAAATGGTTTGGTAATAAAGTCAAACGCGCCACGTTCAAGCGCCTTGATTGTGTAACTTCCACCCTGCACCGTAACAGAGCTGACAACAATCACTCCTGTATCAGACTTCATCTTTTTTAGTTCGTCAAGTACCTGAAGACCATTCATTCCAGGCATTTCAATATCAAGTGTAATCAAATCGGGCTTTAATTCTACAACTTTTGCAAGCGCAGCACGACCACTTGCGGCCGTTCCGATTACATCGATACCGGGAATTTTTTTCAGTGCATCCGATACTACCGTTCTGAAAAGAACTGTATCATCAACAACTAATACACGTAAATTCATAAATTGTAAACAATCCTGTTTAATGCATTTTCATTCATTGCCTTTTTGGCGAGTTTATCTTTTTATTGAACATGTTTTGTCTGCCACTCTTTCAAAAAGTTATGAACTACAATTGAAGTCACTATTTTTTTACTCTTTTTTTATGTTAGTCACCCCGGTATATTCATTTTCATCAACATCAAGAATCTTATTTGTGTCAAGCAGTCCGATTAATTGGCCTGACGCATTCTGAAAAACACCTGCAATCAATGATGCCTGAACGCCATGTACATTGCCCGGAGGTTCCCTGACCAGACTTTTTTCAATCGGTACCACTTCTGTTATTTTATCTACAAGTAAACCTACATATTCCTGTTTCCATTCAACAATCAGAATACGATTCTCATCCTTGTGAGGAATCTCTCCCAGGAATAATTTTTCTCCAAGGTCAACAATTGTTACAACCCGTCCGCGCAGATTCATAACTCCCCGGATATAATGGGGTGCATGATGCACCGGAGAGTTCTTCCTGACCTGGACAACTTCCTGTACCAGATTAGCATCAATACCAAAACTTGCATTGCCAATTGAAAAAGTCGCAACAAGCAGACTGTCAACATTTATCTCCAGGTTTTCACTCATGTTTATCACTCCAATGAAATCAGACTTTAAACATTGCTATGACATTCTTAATTTTATCAGTCATTTTTGATAATTCCAGGGAATTTGCGTTTATCAATTTTGCTGACTCTGCAATACTGTTTGTAGAATTGCTTACAATGGTAATATCCTTTGCAACAGAGTGAGAAACCTGCGCAGTCTGATTTACCCGTTCGTTTACATCACGAACACCCATGGTTGCCTGTGAAATATTGGCTGCGATATCGCGGGTTACGGTTGCCTGTTCCTCAATAGCAGTCGCAATGGATGTAACCGTTTCACCGACGTCTTTAATAATTAATGTGATTTTGTCAATATCTTCGATCGCGCTTCCTGTTGCACTCTGAATACTTGCAATCTTTTCCCTGATTTCACCGGTGGCTGTCGCAGTCTGTTCTGCAAGTGTTTTAATTTCATTTGCTACAACAGCAAATCCTTTTCCTGCAGCACCAGCACGTGCAGCTTCGATAGTTGCATTTAATGCAAGCAGATTAGTCTGTGCACTTATACTTGTAATCGTTTCTGTGACGGTAGTAATTTCCTGCGCGGCAACTCCAAGATTCTTGACAACTTCAGTAACAGCCAGCCCCTGTGTGGTTGCTTCTGAACTGACAGTTCTCGCTTTTTCGGCATTACTTGCGATATCTGCAATTGTCGCACTCATTTCTTCAGTTGCAGTTGCTACAGATGTCAGATTATTACTTGTCTCCTGCATCCCTGAAGCAACTGAATTTGTATTGGAACTCATCTCTTCAGCAGCTGCTGCAACCATATTTATTCTGCTATACGTATCTTTTGTTCCATCTGTCAACTGTATTGAAACTCTTGACATTTCAGATGATGAATTTCCAAGAACCCTGATACCATCCTGCAAATCAGTTATTATTTTTTTCAAATTTTCAGCATTTTTCTGTACACCTTTCGCAATATCCCCCATTTCATCGTTACGATTAAGTAGATCACTATCAATTCTTGTCGATACGTTTCCATCAGAAATGTCACTTAATTTTGATAGTAAAATATTAACAGGTTTTGATACACTATTTGTTATGGAAATGTTAAGTATAATGGATATTACCAGTGCAAACAGTCCGGAAATTATATAAATAACTTTAAAGGCAGCATTACGGACAGCATTACTTTTCTCAACTTCGTCAACCCTGCTATTTTGCCATTTAATCAGTTTTTCAGCCGCCTCATGAATTTTCTGCATTCCGGGATGGGCTTTTTCTGAAAACACTTTTGCTGCATCATCTTTCTTGCCACTATTTGCAAGTGAAATAGCTTCATTATTATAGGGTTTTGCATTATCAATTCCAGAAGTAATCTCCCTGAGCAAATCTCTTCCTTTCTGGTCCTGAATGATATTGTCGAGAATGTCAACCTGTGATTTATACTCCTGCCGCGCAAGCTCAATCTTGTCAGCATATATATTCTGTGAAGATGTGTTTCCAGATAATACAATTGCACCCACATTTTCTGCGATCTTGTGTACATCCCTACTGATTGTCAGAGCACTAAAGGCGCAATTCATTTCTTTGTCAAGTTTTCTAATGGCATTATTTTCAAGTGCAGAATTAATAAAGACAAACACAATGATAATAATCATAAATAGTGTGATCGTTCCAAAGCCGATTGCAAGCCTTTTCCCAACCTTCATCTGTGACAAAATACTCATTTAAACACTCCTTATAAATATTGAAAGGATCATTATTCCATATTCATTTATACAAACCAAGAATTGTATTGATACCATCAATCAACCTGTCCCTATCAAGTTTAACCTGATATTCAGTAACACCGGCATTTTTACCACGCAACTCATCGTCCTCACTGGCAAGTGATGTAAGTGCAATGACCGGAATAGATTCGTATCTGCTGTCATTGCGAATTTTTTTACAAAGCTCAAGACCATCCATATTCGGCATTTCCACATCAGTTACAACCAGTTTTATAGTCCGGTTCTGACTGTCAAGGTACTTCCAGGCATCAAGTCCGTCAGCACACGCAATTACTTCAAAACCCTCATCTGCAATATACCGTTCAATCTGGGCACGAAAGAAATCCGAATCCTCGGCAATTACTATTGTACCTTTTTCACGGGATACAAATACCGGTTTTGATACATTCCACTCCGGGTATAACGTATCTATGATTTCAAAAATATTGACAATTAGTATTGTCTGCCCATCAATAATTGACGATCCGTCAATGCCGGTTTGTCTGTGAGTACTTGTGTCTATTACCGCATTGGATTCAAGAACCGATACCGGCATGATCCCCAGCAATCCTACAGTATGATCCGCTACAGTGGTGACTACAACGGTAATCTCCTGATCAAGCGGTATCGGATCTACTGCTGCAACATCAGACAATTGTACAAGCAGCAGCGATGATCCACGGTATTGCATTGTCCGTTTTCCACCCCTGGTCTCAATCTGATCCACAGTTATGCACTCAACACGCTGTACAAGATCAAGCGGTATGGCACATTGTTCATTTATCTGATTATTAAACAGTAAAAACGACTGCGTACCATCAGACACAACAGCAGTTCCTTCTTCGTCAATTTTCCCTCTTGATCCAGCAGCAGAGACACTGCTTATTCCTGATTTAAGTGCAATACCGGTGGCATCAAGAATAAGCGCAACCTCGCCATCACCCATTATTGTCGCCCCTGCATATTCCTGCAATCCTTTCAGGTGACGTCCCAGCGGCTTTACCACAATTTCTTCAGTATTGTGAAGTTGCCCGACGACAAGTCCATATTGCAAAAGACCGCTTGCAATGATGACAATATTCAGGTCACTTGTTGCGCGATAACGACGATCATCAGGTTTACGATTAATCTTATCGTCATCGCTCTGAAAACCACTGACCACTTCACCAGTAATAAGCTTTTTGGTGGATCGTCTGTCGGCAATCCTGTTTCTTCTGTCAATTTCCTGTTTTCCGGTTACCGGATCGATGTACGTATTTGTAATACCCAGTATATTTGTAAATCGTACAAGCGGTATGAGATCGCCACGCAATACTACCACCTCTGCATCTCCGACCACCTGGATTCTTTCCTTTACCTGTGCAGCAGGTATTCTCAAAAGCTCAACGACATTTACCTGCGGTATTGCATAACGTTCATTTTCCTCAGAGATTATCAGTGATGGAATAATTGCAAGTGTCAGCGGTAGTTTTATTCTGAACGATGTTCCCTTACCCATTTCGGAACGAATTGAAACTTTTCCGCCCAATCTGTCAAGATTTGTTTTAACAACATCCATACCAACACCCCGACCTGATGTCTCCGTAACTTTATTAGCAGTAGACAATCCGGGCAGAAAAATCAGAGCCATTTTATCATAATCGGTCATACCCTTCAGCCGTTCATCGGTAATTAAACTCATGGTAACTGCTTTTTTGGCAATTTTTTCAGGATCAATTCCCTTTCCGTCATCTTCGATTTCAATAATGACATGTCCGGCTTCATGAAATGCTTTAAGTGAAATCGTACCGACAGGCGGTTTGCCCTTTAAAACACGTTCCTGCTGCGATTCTATTCCATGATCCGCCGCATTACGAACCATATGTGTCAAGGGATCACTCAATCCCTCGATAATAGTTTTATCGAGTTCAACATCCTTTCCTTCAAGCAAAAGACGCAGTTCTTTCTTAAGTGATATTGACATATCACGAACAACGCGGGGAAATTTGCTGAATACATTACCAACCGGTTGAAGTCTGGTCTGCATCACAGCTTCCTGAAGCTCCGAAATAACATAGCTCAACCGCTGTGCCGATGTCGAAATCCCGCGCATATCATTTCTGCTGATTGCATCAACAAGCTGATTTCTGCTTAAAACAAGCTCACCAGCATGTGCCATCAGTGTGTCGAGTGCTTCAACGTTAATCCGAAGAGTTTCCGGAGCCATCGCTGGCGGTTTGTTTTGAATCTTATCCTGTTTCACTTCTGCAGCTGTATTCTGTTCCCTGTGATCACTCTCCATTACGCCATCTCTATGTTCATCAGCAACATTAGTACTCTGTGATGCAACAGTTTTTTCCTGCGTTATCTGAGATATTTTATCAAGTGATTCCTCTTTTGTAACCATACCCGGAACTTTTTTAGACGGTTGTTCGTCAGATTTACTTGTTGCTACTTTTCCAGGTGTTTCAAGTACGGTAATTTTCCTGCTGCAGACTTCCTCAAGGTTATTTATAAATGATGGTTCAAGAACTGTTCTGTAAATTAACTTTAACGGGATACAATTTACCGGCGGATCATCAAGAGTGCCAACCTCGGCAATATTGAAAATCGTGTCTATGATCACTCCCATTTCTGACAACGATTTAAGCAATGTTACCGGCGATACACCGATATGATCAAGATCGTGAATAAGATCATATTCTATAAGATAGATATACTGACTTTCATTCTTTGCAGCCTGATAATCAACTTCCAGTATTGTAAATTTCGCTGAATCATCAGGAGTAGACAAGGTAACATCGCGATGCATGGAACCTTTTTCGTTCTCTTCGGAATTTTGATTTACAAGATCCTGAAGGGCTGCGACATTGGGATTGATATCAAATTGCTCTAATGTTTCAATATTATTAACCATATCCCTGAGAAGATCAAAACCGATAAGTAATATATTAATAATATCCGGGTGTGACTTTATCTTCCCTGACCGCATCATATCAAGTACCGTTTCAATACTATGTGCAAGCTGTTTTACTTTATCAAGCTGAAAAAACCCTGAACCGCCCTTGATTGAATGTGCAGCCCTGAACACCTTATTGACAAGCTCATTGTCTGCAGATTCACCGGTCTCTTCAATTGCCAGCAGATCAGCCTCAATGCCTTCGAGATGTTCGCGACATTCCGCAAGAAAATCAGACAGCAGATTATCATCCATTTTGTTATTTCCGTTTCACAAATACGTAGAAATAAATCTGTTAAACCGGTATACCGGTCAGCGCGTTTCGATAGTGAAATGTGTATGCATCCGTAAACAAACAAAAAAATCGTACATATCTTTTGACAGACCGGTTAATTTTAAACTACCTCCGGATTTTACAAGCGAATTGTGAGCCGCGGCAATAAACCCGATTCCTGCCGAGTCAATTGCCTCTGATCGTGTCATATCAAATGTAATAGTGCTAACCCCTCCACCAACAAGCTCCCTGACCTTACTTTTAATAATATCCAATGTAGTTGCAACAAGCTCTCCCTCAATAGCAAGAACACAATTTTTACCTGTTCTTTCCTCTGTAAAACTCAACACAATTCACCTCCAATACTCATATCTCTACTCCCAGAATTACTATATCATCATTAACATCATTATCTCCAATAATCATCGGTACGAGACTCTGGATAAACTTATTCAGATTTTTTACTTTAAGACTCTCGCATAGTGTAACCAATCGTTCAATTCCTGCAGCTCTGTGCTCAGGTGTTTTGCCTCCAACCTCAACAATGCCATCACTGCATAATAAAAAACGGTCACCCTCAGTTATATCTATCTCCTGCTGCTCAAAAAACACATTCTCGAAAATGCCTACAATGTCGCCTGATACGTCGGTTGTTCGTACGTGTCCATTTACAGGTAAAAAAATGACCGGTGGTTGTCCGGCATTGATAATCAGGGCTTTTTTTGAAACCCGATTGATTCGTACCCATGAGATACTGACAAATTGTCCATTCTGAAGCACAGAAGTCATCACTTTATTTGCAATTGACAATATTTCAGCGGGTGTGTTCTGCAGCACACGATTCTGTATTAAAACAGATTTTAAAGCAGCAGTAACAAATGCAATGCTGTGGTCATGCCCGCATACATCAGCTGTAATATAATCATATACGCCATCCCCGATATTCATCACATCATAAAAATCTCCGCCGGCACCTGTTAATTGCTGATACCGTACAGCGAATTTTGCATCCGGAAATTCTGACGGTTTAGGAGGAAGCAATGCCTGCTGGGCTTTGGATATTTCATTTATTTTTGATGACAACAAGCGAGTCAGCGTTTTTTGTGTCTGTTGTAAACGAAGATGCGTATTGACACGTGCAAGTACTTCACGCGGTTCGAATGGTTTTGTAATATAGTCCTGCCCACCGGCATCAAAGCACTCAATTTTACTTTCGACATTTGAATCTGCAGATAAAAAAAGTATCGGAATTTCAGAAATCTGCGGTGTTGCTTTAATTTTTCTGCAAATGTCAGGACCGTGTTCTCCGGGTAAATTGACATCCAGCAAAATAAGATCGGGTTTTCTATTTTTTGCAAGAGGTATCGCTAAACTACCTGTTACCGCACTTAATGTCTTGTATCCCTCATGCTTCATGAGATTCTCAAGTATCATTACAGAGGTTGGATCATCATCGACTATAAGTACTGTAACCGTGTTCTCTATATTCATAGCTATACCAGTCCGGCGAAATGAATATCATTCTGATATTCCATTCCGATTCATGGAATTATATTGATAACATTGTATATGTATTATCCAATCACGGTATATAATTGGCAAGTAACATCTGTTGATTCAAAATATTGCCATTGATAAGAATGGTTTATTATTTTATACGCCTATGAAAAACACTCAATCATTAAAATTCGTACTTCTTGTACTCAAAATTCTTTGGACAACGGTAAAAACGATCGTACTCACCTATGCCGTTCTCTTTTCTGTCGCAGGAACAATATTTCTGGTTACCGCATATAAGTATGTAACAACACCGATCAGAGAAGTCAAATGGCTGCAAACGAATAACCCGGTGGAGACTGCCTACATGGCATCATACCGCGAAGAGCTCCGCGACTCCTCGTACAATGATACTTTGTATCACTTTTTCGTTCCGATTGATTCCATTTCTCCTCACCTGAAAAGTGCCGTTCTGGCAGCGGAGGATGATGGTTTTTATACACATCCCGGATTTGATATTGAAGCAATTCTTGCTGCATATGAGTATAACAAGGTAAAAGGTAAAATGAAACGTGGAGCAAGCACCATAACACAGCAGCTCGCAAAAAACCTGTTCCTTGATGACAGCAGGAGTTTTGAACGGAAATTCAAAGAACTTGCATATACCGTGCTTATGGAGAAATATCTTGGCAAAGATCGGATTCTTGAGCTGTACCTGAATTATGCTCAATGGGGAAAAAATATCTTTGGTTGCCAGGCGGCATCAAAGCAGTTTTATAAAAAACCGGCCAGTGCGCTCAACCGCATTGAGTCTGCGCGGATGGCTGCGGTACTTGCAATGCCGACACGGGTAAGCCCAACCAATACGCACTCAACATTCATTACACGCCGTATTGCAGTGATCGCAAACAATTTGTACCTTCACCATGCAATCGACGACAGCGGTTTTTTCAATCTTACCGGTTACTTTCCTGCGAAGGATTCTTCGGAAACCGAATCGTCCACCGCCGACTCATCTTCAGTCAGGATAGAGAATCAGTAGAAATACACCTATGGATCTGTATATAGCAGCATCAGCGCTTTTGGAAAATTTCCTGTGGTTCCACTGATAATCCTAAAATCCGGAGTTGAATCGTGATGCTCTGCGCAAGCTATTGTCACATCTTGCATTGAAAACAATTTACTGAATTACTGCTCACATAGTACGATTTTGTCTATCCTACTGTTTTTTTTCTCAATTGTATCAATTCAGCAGAAATTTTTTCACGGATTTTTGTATCATCACAGCTTGCAAGCTCCTGAATAATCTTTGCAAATGCACGATTATTTTTTTTGAAACACCGGATCGCAGTATCAGCCACTTTTTCCCGCAGTTCCATCTGTTTTGCAGCGGGTAAATATTTACTTTTTTTCAATGTCTGAACGAAAACACTGTTAATTGCATCAGTTTCAACATCGTTGTTATCTCCAAGAAAAACAATTGTACTTACCATTAGTCCATAATTGTTAAGAGAATCATATCCCTGTGCCATGAGTTTCAGTGCAGCCACCGGATCTTTCTGCCCGCCACTAATGCAAAGTCTGAAAATTCTATCCCACATCAAACGGTCTGTCTTTACAACAGTAATATATATTTTCATGATTTTTACAAAGATTGTATCGGCATGATAACAGACAACATTCACCCAGGCATCAAGAAATGCATTGTCCTCTTTGGCAATATCTGCAAATGCAACGAGATTCTCAATACCGGCATCCTCGTTAAAACTGATAATCAAATCAGTAAGATTGAGTAACGGTATCCGGTAGGCTACAGAATTAGCATTGCGCAATCTTTTTACAAATTCAACAAGATCATTCTGGACATCGTTAATTGCACAGTAGGGTTGAATCTGCCTAATAAACATGTTGAGATTGGGATCGTATCTGATACGTGCACTGACCATACGCTGTATCGCAGCATCATCGGTACTTTGTATCAGACATAAACTATGAAATACCTGATCTCCCGGAATATTTTCACCAAGCAGGCAGACCGTTGATGCCACCTCTGCCCGAATATCAGCATCCTCATTTTTCTCAAGTTCACGAAGCATCTGCCAGGCTTCAATGTCAACCTGTCCTATTTTGGTAACTGCCCGGCATAACATTGTTTTGTAACACTTGTCAACTTCTTTTCGCATCAGCATCGTAATCATCACATGATGTTTACCCATCATTTCAAGAATCGGAAGAACAAACTCAAGTACAGGCAGTAAAAACTGATTTGCAGAATGCTCTTTAATTGTTGCATTGATTTCATTCATTACCGTTTCATGCGTCTGGTTAATCCAGAGTTTCTGCTTTACAATTGTATTTGCAATCAGATACTCCAGGACCAGTTGATGCCCAAACAGATAGTTGTTATCATTACCGGAAGCAATGTGTTTAATCAAATTTACATGCTGCAATGCCGCGAGGAACTTTGGTGTATCATTACCAATCAATGCTCTTACTGCACTGTCAATTTTTTCCCTGCAGATACAATAACTGCCACTCTGCCAGAATGTTAACGCACAGCTTTCGATAACTCCAATGATCGTTTTAGGCGGTATTGACATAAACGCTTTAGCGAGTACTGTGACAATATTGGAAATATACCGCATGTAGATATCAACATAGCGTATGGAATCGTTCTCCGTTACCGGTCTGCCCCGATGCGCCTCACAGAATAGTTTTAGAAATACGGGAAAGCGGCATAGCTCACGGATTTTTGTGTTGACACTTCCGGAGATCACATACTTTGTAAAATATGTATTCATGACTACATTGAAGTGAGGATCCCGAAAAAGCGCCTTTTCATCATCAGGCTGCCAATTGTACAACTGAAGTGTTTTAAGCCAGGTGTGATTGTGTATAGTCTGCCAGATTGATGTACGGCAATTAATCAAAAGTTTGACAGGCCCCCTGACCAGATGAACAATTGCATAATGCAGTGATTTCTTCAAATTATCCAGACTTACACATTCATCAATCCCGTCAAGCATGATTATACATTTACGTTTTGCGGCATTCAGTTCTTCAATGAATTGATCCATTCCATTAATTAAATCAATGCCAAAATGAGTACTAAAGCTGTTAGCGATCGAGTCAAAAAGTGATGTTTCCTCAGGATAGCATTCGTAAGTGCCATCAATAAAAACCAGATTGTCCCTGGACCACATTTCAGCAAGCCTGCAAAACAATGTCGTTTTCCCTGAACCGGCCGGACCGGTAAAGCAGATCCCTGATTTATCACCATTGAGCATTTCGGTCATAAAACTTTCACGCCCCATTGATTCGTAAATTTCAGGATTATAATTACCCTTACCTACAATTCCGATATTTTTTTTACAATGCGCAGTTACAGTCTTATGAAGAGAATTCCAATCCATTCAATTTACTTACCTTGTTATAAAGCGATTAAATTTAAAGACAGGGTTACTAAATTTTACCGTAAAACTGGATTTTTTGCAACTGAACAATCGGGTACAACAAAAACCCGAAGTGTTCGACAAAAAGTTGTAAATTCTGCTAATTTATTGAAATCATTGTGAATTGCCACATCTTAACATACCGCATTCCAGTATGCCACATCACGATACATCTCTCTATTTCTCAACATTTTAGCATCCCTCACCACGTCCTGTTGAACAATCTGTGTTTAACATTTTCAATGGGAAAAAAAAGAGGATAGCTCACATGAACTATCCTCTTTACTAATTAATGGTTATGTACGTTCTGCCGGTACAACGAAACTATTCTTCAGACTCATCATCCTCTGGTTCTTCGGATACTGGCTGCAAACGTTCTGTTTCAGCGATATACTCATCGGTAATATTATCTTTGGAATCAAGATAATTAAGAACGAGAGCAGTTTGTTCATCATTCAGAGTGATTCGTGTCTGTTTTGTGATTCTGGTTTTATAGTCCCATGATGCAAGTACTTTATCGGTCAGCTCAAATGCATCTTCAATAGATACAAAGCGAACCTGATCAGCTCTCATCGCATAGCAGTAATCTTCATCAAGACAGGAATATTCAGGTAGATTCCTGATATGAACACGTTTTACATCAGCGACCTTGTTTACCCTGTAGTAGCCGGTGATATAATACTTGCCGTTATGATCTGCAGAGGTGCCCGCGTATTTAGTCATAAAAAGTATATAGCGGATTTTTGCCTTAAAAAAAGAATTTCTGACCTTACTCTTATTACATCCAAAGTATCCGTAGGTACCGGTATCATAATTTGGTTCCGGAATTATATCTGATGGAAATTCTTCAGGGATTTCACGAATTGGAAGTAAAGAAACCGGATCGCTGGCATAGAACAACACCATACTTGTATTTGATGCTCTGTAATCCTGCCAGGCAGCGCTTTCTA
>CAYMGX010000021.1:0-25535 GCA_964390065.1 uncultured Fibrobacter sp.
ATTGTTCTTGGTACGGGCATAAATATAAATGAGAGTCGTGATGATTTCGCAAATCTTGACAGAGAGGCGATATCACTGGCGATACTGACAAACAGGGACTTTGATGTATACCCTTTGTTGAAAGATCTTCTTCTCATTTTTGCGAAGCTGCTCAGTGAGGCAGCAGTTTCTGGATTCGGGCCGTTTATAAGCAGGATTGACTCGCTTCTTTACAGACCTCAAACACCTGTAAAAGTTGTCGGTGGTGATGCTGAGTATACAGGAACGATCCGGGGACTTAATGCTCAGGGACGGATTCTGTTGGATACCGTTAACGGCACTGTTGAAGTGCTTTCAGGAGAGATAACGTCGCGGATGTAAAGAAATTTACATCTAATCTATATTTAATTGCAACATAGGAGTACCTCATGAATTTGGAAACGTTCTTTAGTGCGTTTCAGGGGATTCAGGCAATGATGGCATCCCCGCCTCAGATGGTATGGGCCAGAATTGGCTTGATACTGCTGGGTTTTTTACTTGTTTATCTTGGCCGAAAGGGAGTCCTGGATCCTTTGCTGATGATACCGATGGGACTTGGAATGTCGGTCATTAATGCGTCAGTAATGATTTTTGATCCGCTAAAAATGCGTACAGGTGCAAATGGAGAACCGGGTTTGGGGACTCTTTTCGTTGAGGCTCAAGCTGGTGCATCACAAGACCTGGTTCAAAATGCAGCAGATATGATATACATATTGGGAATTGACTGGCTGCAGCCGATTTATACCTTTACATTTTCGAACGGTCTTATCGCATGCCTTGTATTTCTGGGAATTGGTGCTCTGCTTGATGTTGGTTTTTTAATGGCAAGACCGTTTATGAGTATCACGATTGCACTCTTTGCAGAAATCGGTACATTAATAACATTTCCGATCGCGACACTGTTTGGTTATAACATAAAACAGGCTGCGGCTATTTCGACAATCGGAGGAGCTGATGGACCTATGGTGCTTTTTACGTCACTGCAACTTGCACCTGAATTGTTCGTACCGATTGCGATTATTGCGTACCTCTATCTTGCTTTTGCGTATGGCGGGTATCCATATCTCATTAGGTTTATGATTCCGAGTAAAAAAATCCGTGGTACTCCAATGAAACCGGATACCTCAACCAGCAAAATTTCATCAGGACAAAAAATGGCTTTTGCTATTGTTGCCTGTGTTGTCCTGTGTTTCCTCCTTCCTGTAGCATCACCACTGCTTTTTTCACTATTCCTCGGAATTGTTATCAGGGAATCCGGCATTAAGCCATTTCAGGATCTGGTTACAGGTCCGCTTCTCTACTGTTCAACGTTGTTTCTTGGTTTGATGCTTGGTGTTTTGTGTGAAGCTAATACAATTCTTGATCCAAAAGTATTGCCACTTCTTATTCTTGGTGTTCTGGCACTGCTGCTTTCTGGAATCGGTGGTATCACGGGTGGATATCTTTTCTGGTTATTCTCAGGAAAAAAGATCAATCCGGTTATCGGTATTGCTGGTGTAAGTTGTATTCCAACAACGGCAAAAGTTGCGCAGAAAGTTGTGCAAAAAGATAATCCTCAGGCGATTGTCATGCAGTTCGCATTAGGAGCCAATGTTATGGGTGTCATTACGTCTGCGATTATTGCAGGCGTATTCTGCAGTTTACTTAAATAAGGGGTGAAATTTTATGAATGAAGCAATATCATTAACATTTGTAACGACAATCATTACCGTTATTATATCTTTTTTCATTGCTTTTATTGTAAAAATTATGACAGTCATTCTTCATAAATTTACTAAAGAGAATCCTGTGACAACAATTACCGGTAATAATAGGTTAAGTGATGAGTCCGAAATAGCTGCGGTTATAGCAATCGCAAAATCAAAACAGTAAAACACAGAGGATATAGATTATGAAAAAACAAGTTAAATTCATGTTGACAGCGTTTAGAGACGGTTTTCAGTCAGTGTATGGTGCACGCGTATTTTCTAAAGATTTCCTTCCTGTAGTTGAAGAAGCCGCAGCATCAGGTATCGAGCATTTCGAAGCAGGTGGTGGTGCGATGTTTCAGTCTGCATACTTCTATAGTAATGAAGATGCATTCGCGGTAATGGACGCATTCCGTAAAGCTGCAGGTCCGAAGGCTAATCTTCAGACACTTGCCCGTGGTATCAACGTTGTCGCTCTCGACTCTCAGTCAAGTGATATTGTCAATTTACATGCCAGGCTTTTCAAGAAGCATGGTATGACAACAATCCGTAACTTTGATGCACTCAATGATGTCAATAACCTTATTTATTCAGGAAAATGTATCAAAGATGCAGGCTTGCGTCACGAAGTAACGGTAACGATGATGGAACTTCCTCCGGGTTGTGATGGTGCACATACACCTGAATTCTATATTGACACATTGAAAAAGATTCTTGATGCCGGCATTCCGTATGATTCAGTCTGTTTCAAGGATGCATCAGGTACAAGCCGTCCTCAGAAAGTATATGATACAATAAAGCTCGCAAAGAAGCTTCTTGGCGATTCTGTTACTGTTGTGTTCCATTCGCATGAAACTGCAGGAACCGGTACTGTTTCTTACAAATCTGCAATCGAAGCTGGTGTTGATCAGATCGATCTTTCACTTGCACCGGTCAGCGGCGGAACCTGTCAGCCGGATGTGT
The DNA here is from genome assembly GCA_964390065.1 of uncultured Fibrobacter sp. Classification (GTDB taxonomy): domain Bacteria; phylum Fibrobacterota; class Chitinivibrionia; order Chitinivibrionales; family Chitinispirillaceae; genus JAAZBG01. The sequence continues at coordinate 2,670 of CAYMGX010000021.1, forward strand.
TGACAATGTGGCATGCTCTTCGCGGAACAGAGTACGATCTCGGTATTGATGTCAACAAGATTATCAAGTTGCGTCAGTCCTTTAAAGATGCAATGAAAGACTATATGCTTCCCCCTGAAGCAACCGCTGTTGAGGCGCTTATTCCATTCTTCCCGATGCCGGGTGGGGCGCTTACTGCCAATACACAGATGCTTCGCGATAATGGTCTTCTTGACAAATATCCCGAAGTTATCGCTGCAATGGGTGAAACCGTTGCAAAGGGCGGTTTCGGTACATCCGTTACACCAGTTTCTCAGTTCTACTTCCAGCAGGCTTTTAACAATGTCATGTTTGGTAAATGGAAAAAGATGGCTGAAGGTTATGGCAAAATGGTACTTGGCTATTTCGGTAAGACTCCTGTCGCACCAGATGCTGAAGTTGTTGCGATTGCAAAAGAACAACTTAAGCTTGAGCCGACAACGGAGAGCCCGCTTGCAATTAACGACCGTAATCCGAAAAAAGGTATTGCAGCTGCAACAAAAATGCTTACTGATGCAGGTGTGGCTGTTACCGATGAGAATATTTTTATCGCTGCATCATGTGCCGAGAAGGGTATTGCATTCCTTCAGGGTAAAGGAACCGTTGGTGTTCGTAAAGAATCGGCTGAGAAGAAAGCTGAAAGTGCAGCTCCTGCAGCAGCACCCGCCGCATCAGCAGCAAAGAACAATGCATTTACGATCACGCTTAACGGTAAATCGTATAATGTCAAGATTGACGGATCACAGGCGGTGGTTAACGGACAGTCGTTTACCTTTGATGCAACAGCCGGAACATCAGTTGCCACAGCGGCACCAGCAGCAGCGCCAAGTGGTGAGGGCAAACCTGTTTCAACACCACTTCCAGGTATTATAATTCGTATCGAGAAAAAGGTCGGTGATATGGTTAATGCCGGTGATACGATTATGGTTATCGAATCAATGAAAATGGAAACACCGCTCAATGCTCCAAACAGCGGTAGAGTACAGGCAATCAAGGTGCAGCCTCAGCAGCAGGTTCAGGCTGGTACGGTTGTCGCGATTGTTGGATAAGTAGTTTATAACAATGTGTGCATTCCGGTTGTGAATGCACACATTGTTACTTTTAGAAATGTATACATCTCGTTGCAGGGTTAATGTAAATAATGCTTAGTACCGCACAGAAACTACTTAATAAAGAAAATAACATTCTGTCTACGATTATGTTCATTGCGGTAGCTTTGTTTATCGTCACATTAGGTTTGCGAAATGATAGTTGCCTTCAGGAATCTTTTCCTTCCGGTAAATGTGGTATCAAAAAAGTTAAGATGGTAAATGCTGCCGCAAAACAAGGCGTCGATAGAGTCGCAGCAGAATCTGCTAATAGTGTAATATTACCAGGCGATATATCGCATTTCTCTCAAAAAAGGGTTCTTCATTTATTTGCATCCGCACATTTTTGTAATAATCTAAATGTTAAATCTTCTCAATACACATCTGAATCAAAAGTGTTATGCTGTTCTTGCCGGTATGTTGTCTTAAAAACATCTGTAGTCCTCTTGATTTGATCTGCTCTTTATACTGCATGTATCCAATGCGGTCTTCAATTAAAAAATCATTTTAAAAAGTATTAATACAAGTCGCTTTTATAAGCTGTAAAGCGATGCTTGTTATTAGCATAATTTGTTTGCTGATAATAATAATCACGCATTCTGAATTAATACTATTCTAGTGTTTACTATATCAAAATTATGATTGAATTGAATATCATTCAAATCAGGAAACCACATGTTCCTTATGGAAAATATGAAGGAGAACAACATGAAATCGTACTATCATTCAGATCGGGAATTTGCCCCTCTGTGTAATGATTTTGAAAATAAAAAGAATCCGGCAATGATTTCGATATCTGACAAATCAGAAAAAATGACAGATGTTTTACAACGTGAAATGACAACATTTCAGCTTGCTAATAAAAAATATTCATATCGATAAAAAAATAAAACTATACTACGGAGAATATGTGGAAAAAAACAATTCATTAGTAAAAATCGCCATCGTTGGAGGCGGTTTCGTCGGTGCATCAACAGCGTTTGCATTAACAATGGCGGGTATTACAGGAGAGATTGTCGTTGTTGACACAAACAGAGAGAAGGCAAAAGGTGAGGCAATGGATATCAGTCACGGCTTATCCATGGTGCAGCATCAGATTATCCGTGATGGCGGATATGAGGATGTAAAGGACGCTGATGTAATCGTGATTACTGCGGGAAGTGCACGTAAGCCCGGCGAAACTCGTCTTGATCTTGCAAAGAAGAATATCAGCATTGCCCGGGCAATTATAAAGAGTATCATGGAACACTACAACGGAGGGATTATTCTCGTTGTTTCAAATCCGGTTGACATCATAACAAGTGTAATCTATAAAGAGTCAGGATTATCTGCATCAAAAGTCTTCGGTTCGGGTACATCACTTGACACATCGCGATTCAAGCACCTTATCAGTCAGAGCTATAATGTTGATGTTACTGATGTCAACGGATTTATTGTTGGTGAGCATGGCGATTCAATGGTACCAGTGTGGAGTCATACAAATATATCAGGAATTCCGCTTGAGCAATATGAAAAAATGACAGCACGAAAACTGGATAAAAAGTATATTGAGGAAGAAACAAAAACATGCGGTGCAAAGATTATTCAGTTAAAAGGGGCAACCTATTACGCTATTGCAATGTCGATAACACGCATTGTTGAAGCGATTGTCAGGGATCAGCGGGCTATCGTTTCTGTTGGCAGCGTTTTAAGCGGGCAATACGGCGTTAACGGTGTTGCATTAAGTCTTCCATGTATCATCGGTGCCAATGGTATACATCAGATCCTGGAACTGGAATTATCTGAAAGTGAGCGGGCAGGTTTTATTGCATCAGCAAATAAATTACACGATGTTCTTAGTCAGACTATCTAAAAGAAATTACTATCATAAGGAGTTATAAAATGTCAATTCAGGAAGAATCATTGAAGGCCCACAGTGAGTGGAAAGGCAAAATTGCCGTTGTCAGTACAGTACCGGTTACCAACAGAAAAGATCTGTCGCTTGCCTATACACCGGGTGTTGCTGAACCATGTCTTGCCATCCAGAAAGATGTCGATTTGTCATATGCATATACCCGCCGATGGAATCTTGTTGCGGTAGTTACCGATGGAACTGCGGTACTCGGCCTTGGTGATATCGGCCCGGAAGCCGGTATGCCGGTTATGGAAGGTAAAGCGGTTCTTTTTAAAACATTCGGTGATGTCGATGCATTCCCGCTTTGTATACGTTCAAAAGATACCGATGAAATTGTCAGAACGGTAGAACTGCTTGCAGGAAGTTTTGGCGGTATCAACCTTGAAGATATCTCTGCTCCACGATGTTTCGAAATTGAGGAACGTCTCAAGAAATCATGTGATATTCCGATTTTTCATGATGATCAGCATGGTACTGCCGTTGTTACACTTGCTGCGATGATCAGTGCTCTGAAATTTGTTAAAAAAGATATTAATAATATTTCTGTTGTTGTCAATGGAAGTGGTGCTGCCGGCATTGCAATTACCAAACTACTTATGGCAATGGGACTTAGAAAGGTTATCCTGTGCGATACAAAAGGTGCCATTTGGGATGGAAGACCGGATCTTAACCCTGCAAAACAGGCTATGGCAAAAATTTCGAATCTTGACAAAGTTAAAGGTACATTGAAAGAAGCCATTGTCGGTACCGATGTTTTCATTGGCGTTTCGGCACCGGATATGGTTACTGCTGATATGGTTAAATCTATGGCAAAAGATCCGATTATTTTCGCAATGGCAAATCCGGTTCCTGAAATTCTTCCTGATGTCGCAAAAGCTGCCGGTGTTCGCGTTATGGGAACCGGAAGAAGCGATTTTCCAAATCAGATCAATAATGTGCTTGCTTTCCCGGGAATATTTCGTGGTGCTCTTGACGTTAGGGCAAGAGATATTAATGACGAAATGAAAATTGCTGCTGCCCAGGCTATTGCGTCACTTGTGAGTGAAGCAGAGCTTAAGGAAGACTATATTATTCCAGCACCGTTTGATCCACGGGTCGGTCCGGCTGTTGCGGAAGCAGTTCGTCAGGCTGCGCGAAAAAGTGGCGTAGCAAGGATCTGATGCACTTGTGAATTGTAGGTTTTACAAAAAGGGAACTGGTGTTGTATAATGGGGCATTGATTGCCCCTTTTTATTCTATTGTAGATAAGCGCTTATTTAAACCTGAATTCCGCGGTTGAGCGTGAGGGATATGCACAAGATCCAACTGCGGATTTTTAAATAGTATTATACCGATGATGCCTGTTTGTGCTTTTTACGGATATACCGTTCAAGCATTGATGTCATTTCTGATTTACGGAATGGTTTACAGAGACTACCGGTGAATCTAAATTGAGACGGATCTTTCATGATGGGATCATCCGCATAACCGCTCACAACAAATACCGGAATTGCAGTGTTGAGTTTTCGTATTGCAGCAAGTGTTTCTCTACCGCCCATACCGCCCGGAATTGTGAGATCAAGGAAAATACCGGCAATTACTGTATCTGGTAAAAGTTTTTTAAGTGTATCAATTGTCTGACGACCATCAGTGGTCGTTACTATCTGGTAACCCATTTTTTCCAGCATGATTGTTATTGTATCACGCATTACCTCTTCGTCATCCATGACGATTAATAAACCCTGCCCGTTGTGAGTTGCGCTTTCGATCGATTCTGTAACGGTCACGATGTTTGTTGCCGGGATGTAAATATGAACTGTAGTTCCGCTGTCTGCTTCAGAATCTACTTCTATGGTACCATGATGACGATGGATAATGGAATATGAAGTTGCCAGACCAAGACCATGGCCAGTGGGTTTTGTTGTATAAAAAGGTACAAACAGCTTATGCAGATTTTCTTTTGCAATACCAATTCCGTGATCCTGTATTGAAATCCTGACATAATTTCCTGCGTCAAGCGTCGGGAGCACGTTTTCTTTGAGTACTACATTATCAGCAGTAACGTTTATTTCACCTCCATCCGGCATTGCCTGTATAGCATTTATTACAATATTGTCAATAACCTGTGCGATCTGATCTTTATCCAGGTTACAATTCCAAAGATTGGGAGCAATGATAAAATTACTCTTTACCGACGATCCACTTAAGGCAAACTGAACAGTTTCCTGAGTAAATGGGAATAGTGGCATGACTTTTTGAATTGGTGCGCCACCTTTTGCAAATGTCAATAGTCGTGATGTAAGCTCTTTTGCCCTGTCAATGGTTGATAGTGCTTTAGAAAGGTATTTTTGAACAGAATCATTAGGTGATGTACTCATTGCGATGTCGATATAACCGAAAATTCCGCCCATCAGATTATTGAAATCATGTGCAATACCGCCGGCAAGAATTCCAAGGGATTCGATTTTTTGTGATTTCTGCAGCATGGCTTCCGAGTTCTTCCGCTCGGTAATATCCTGAGTTGTTCCGATCAGGTATATTGGAGCTCCATTATTGTCAACTACAATTTTCCCCTGGCTGCTTATCCATCGTATTTCTTTATCCGAGAAACGGATAATGCGGTATTCTTTATTAAAAAGTTCGCGCCGTTCTATTACTTCCTGATGTAGATAGTCACGTATCATTGTGCTGTCATCCGGATGAACAAGATCTATCAGGCCTTGAGTAGTCACCGGGTAATTTTTGTCAATACCCAAAACCTGATAAAAGGCATCCGAGGCAACCCAGTGGTCGTCCTTTATGTATAGTTTATACGAACCGATACCGGCGACACGTTGCGATTCTCTGAAAAAGTAATCATTATCTTCAAGTTGCTGTTCTTTTTCTTTTATTTCAGTAATGTTATGAATAATTCCCAGGATTTGCTCTGGATCGCTATTGTCAAGACGACGGTAAACAATTTCGTTTGCCAGCAACCAACGGTAATTACCATCCTTGTGAAGCATTCTGATTTGCGAACTTGCTATCTCGTTTTCTTTCAGGCTGCTGTATTTTTTGATTGTTACAGCAAGGTATCCCTTATAGTCGTCAGGGTGCATCAATTGTGGTAAAACTAATGGTCCCATCTGTTGTATTTCGTCAACATTATATCCTAAAATGTTTTTAATACCATCATTGGAGTAAGTAATGGTTCTTTTGATAAGATCGTATATATAAATCGAATCAGGACTGATTTTAAGTAATGATTCTGTAAATTGAGTGCGTTCTTTCAGTGCATCTTCAATTTTCCGCTGTTCAGTGATATCATGATGGAATGTAAGATAAAAGGATTCAGAACCTATTTGTATAGTACTCGATATAACACGTAAAGGAAAAATGTGTCCATTACTGTGACGATGACTGACTTCTAAATAAGCAACGTTTTTATTCTTGATAATGTTGACAAAACCGTGATCAATCTGATTATCAGGGGGGATGTTTACATCAAGAATGCTAATATGTTGTCCGATCAGTTCATTGATCGGATAGCCATGCATTTTTGCAAATGCATCATTTACTTCAATAATAATCAGGTCTTTTGACATTATCATAAGACCTTCACTGGTTTGATCAAACAGACTTTTATACCGTTTTTCACTCTCTCTGTTTTTATCTTCTGTTATGTGACGTTCACTGCTTGACGCAGAAAAAAAGTATCCCATGATTGCAGTAAATGCCAGAAAGACCTGAAGATTAAAGGTAATGTGTGTTGTATTTGTAAAGGTGTCCAAAAAGAAGTCCCGATTCATATCGTTGCCTGTAAAAGCAATGATTGTAAGTGTGATCAAGGCAAGAGATACTATTTGTAAACGCAATCTGAATGCCGGCCATAATAGCAAAGTAATAAGCATATACGGATGCAGGGATAATTGAAACTGTTGTATTGGAGTGACAAAGATCAGGATGCAACTCAGGGTCCAAAGGAGTAGAAATGCAGCGGATTCAATTAATTTCTTTTCTCTGATTATAAGGGAAAAATCATTAACATTGGCAAATGAAACAACAAATGGGGTAATAAGCAATATGCCAAGTAAATCTGCAATGTACCATGCTATCCATGCGCTGAAAAATGATGTTCCGGAAAAATAAACTGATGTTGCAGCTTCCATTGTTGACATAAGTGCATTAATAAAGAATGCACATGCAAAAAGGCAGGCTACTTCCCGGAATCTCGAAAAAGTTACTAATGATGATCTGCAATAATTGCGTATAAGAAGCGCACAGAACAATGACTTAAGGATATTTGATGACGCAAAACTGATGCTTGCTGAAAAGGGAATATGAGCGAGCAACATATTAGCTGCAACAGCAGCGATAAAAAAAACAGGAATATATAATTTCCAAAGTTTGAAAGGATTCAGGATAAGCGCGGCAAGTGCAATACCACCAGCAGGCCATATTGTCATGGTAAAGGATCGCGTATCAGGAAAAAGAAACGCGACCTGATGAGCAAAAACGTACATTATTGTGTACAGTAAAACCGGTATGCCTGTTTTAAAGAGTGCCTGATTCATTGATAACTACCTGATTTTTCAATAATTTATTTATCTGTTTCACAGTTGCTATAATGTTGGATTGTATCGTTTTAACCGGGAAATTAAAAGGAAATAATACTTTTTCATAAGGAATGGTTCGCTTGTTCTCCCTACTGTCTGGATTTATATTGTAATGTTCTGATTGAGATGATGATTATTACTTTTTCATGTTGGTCAGTACTATACAAGTAATAAGGAATATGGGAGCTGCTATGATGATTCGTCCTTTATTGCATAAGACAAAAGGTCAGATTGAGGCTGAGATCTCTGATGCTCTCACTAAGTTCGAAAAAGAGCATATGGGCCGGGGGCCGCTTGAAACAAAAACCTATATTCTTGAAGATATGATTATTGTACGATTCAGGGGAGTACTCACGCGCAGTGAGCTTGCTCTTGCAAAATCAGATAAAAACTCTCGTGCCCGTGAACTGATCAAACTTGTCCGCATTGAACTCATTGAAAACGGGCGTGATGAACTTGAAGATAAAATCCGCAGTTTAACTCGCCGTCGCGTCCGAAGTCTTCATACAGATATCAGCACTGCGACTGGTGAAAAAGTGATTATTTTCACTCTTGACCGACCGATAGAGTTCGATTGATAGTTCCGCATTTTTAGTAATAAAACCTTCTTTAAACCGGTTCACTGCAGATGTCGTGATTTCCCGAAGTCCATGAAATCCTGAGACTAAACCTGAGTTTGCCATAATTTATATTAACGGCATATTTTTAGAAAACATCAGAATAAAGGGCAGATAATGGAAAGCATAATCAAAGCAATAATAATAGGTATCGTTGAGGGATTAACTGAATTCTTACCGGTTTCATCAACCGGACATTTGCTGATTGCAGAGAGTATTCTCAACTATCATCAGTCTGATGCTTTTAATGTCCTTATTCAGGTTGGTCCTATAGTTGCAGTAACTGTCGTCTTCTGGAAGTATCTGCTTGAACTTGCATTTGGCTTAAAGGATCCATTAAAGCGGGATGAAGCGATAAAACTTACAGCATGCTTTATTTTAACCGGTATAGGTGGATTGATCGCTACAAAATGCGGTTTGGCTCTTCCGGATAATGTTCTGCCGATTGCTATTGCAACGCTTATCGGCGCGGGAGTGATCTATATCATCGAAAAACGGGCTCATAAACATACACTAAATGAGACAATAACATGGCCGATTGTTGTAGCTGTTGCAGTTGGTCAATTAATCGCAGCAATCTTTCCGGGCTCATCCCGCTCAGGATCTGCAATTATGGCAGCACTGCTTCTGGGATTATCACGTCCGGCAGCTGTTCGCTTTGTATTTCTTGTCGGTATTCCGACAATGTTTGCTGCGGGTGCACTAAAAGTAAAAGATCTTGTTGATGCCGGTCAGACTGCAACGCTTTACACTGTAGAAACTGTTATCGCATTTACTGTCGCAACAGTGACAGCCTGGCTTTCTGTTGTATGGCTACTTAAATTTGTCCAGACCCGTGATTTTATTCCTTTCGTATGGTACCGGATTATCCTTGGTGTGGTAATGCTTGCATTGTTGGGTATGAATATCTTATAAGTGATAAAATTTATGACATGATGTTCAGACCGCTCCTGATGGAAAGCGATACATGACGGTTGATGGAACCATCAGGGATGACCTGTCGCAGGTCTTTACATAGAGCGAATAATGGATTACGGGTCACGAGTCAACTTCCGTGAATAAAAAAATAGCAATCCGTCAACTTGTCGAATTTATCTTTCGTGAGGGAGATCTTGGCGGTGCATTTTCATCAGATTCCTACATGAGTGAAGGTGTCAGACTTCATAGAAAAATCCAGAAATCAAGCGGCGATACCTATGAATCTGAAGTATGGCTGAAGCACACAGTGCAATGCGGCCCATTGACTCTTACCATTGATGGCCGCGCGGATGGCGCATTCTGTGACAGGGATGGTAACTGGTGTATTGATGAAATAAAAACGGTCACATTTCCAATTGATTCGATCGATGAATCCTTCAAACCCGTGTGTTGGGCACAGGCATACTGTTACGCCTACATTTTTGCTCTTGAAAAGCAGCTTTCGCAGATACAGATCAGATTGACATGGTGCTATCAGGAAACAGAAGAGATCCGTCAGTTTGTCAAAAGTAAAACGTTTGAAGAACTTGATGCCTTTTTTAATGACATGATTGAAAAATATTCCTGCTGGGTAATCATGTCACATGACTGGGAACAAAAACGGAATGCAACGATTGATATCCTGAAGTTTCCATTTGAAACCTACCGCATGAATCAACGGGAACTTGCGGCATCGGCATACAGGGCTGTTCGCGACGGTAAACGACTATTTGTCAATGCTCCCACCGGTACAGGAAAAACTATTTCGACGCTGTTCCCGGCCCTGAAAGCGTTAGGTCTCGGGCATGCTGAGAAAATTTTCTATCTTTCTGCGAAAACAATTAACCGGGAAGTCGTTGCGCAGGCACTGGAGCTGATACGAACAAAGGGAACTGCCATACGTTCGGCGGTAATTACTGCGAAAGAAAAAACCTGTCTGAATGGTAATGTTACCTGTAATGCACGTGAGTGTCGTTTTGCAAACGGTCACTTTACACGGATAAATAATGCTCTTTGGGACATAGTGACATCACATGATTCTTATACGAAGGAATCAATTGAAGCGTATGCGGTAAAGCATACGGTGTGTCCCTTTGAGTTTTCTCTTGACATAACACTTTTTTGCGACATAATTGTCTGTGATTATAATTATGTCTTTGATCCAATTGTCTATCTTAAACGTTTTTTTGCAGATAAAGCAGGGAAGTATGTTTTCCTTATTGATGAGGCGCATAATCTTGTTGACAGAGCGCGTGAAATGTTTTCTGCAGATATTTCCACTGACCAGTTGAAACTCCTGAAAACACACCTTAAAAAATATGGCCGTCAGGGGATGACAAAAGTAAATAAGTGTGTCCGGTTTCTTGAAGAGTATCAGGAATTGTCCGGGCAACAGAACCGGATTATTGTTGAACCCCTGAATAAAACCTTCACAGACCTGCTTCGTCCGTTTTGTGATTATTGCAAGGACCTCTTTGCTGTACATCGTGAACTCGTTTCCGATATCGATTTGTTGACTGCGTATTTTAATATGGTAACATTTCTTAAAATCAGTGAACTCTATGATGAACACTATACATCATATATGTCAATTGACAATAAGAGCGTTACCGCCCGGATGTATTGCCTTGATCCATCATATAATCTCCGTCTCGTACTAAACAGAGCCTGGTCATCAGTGCTCTTTTCAGCGACACTTCTCCCAGGAGAATATTTCAGGACGATACTTGGAGGTGACAGGGAGGATCAATTTGTCGTGCTTCAATCACCATTTGATAAAGCAAACCGGCTTGTTGCGGTTGTAGATGATATATCAGTAAAATTTGCTGACAGGGAGTTCAGTGCGCAGGCTGTTGCAGGCATAATCCTTGGTACAGTTTCGAAGAAAACCGGTAATTATCTTGCATTTTTTCCGTCATATGCATATATGAAGACAATTTATGATATTGTAAATGCGTCAGGATATGATGTGGATTTGCAGGTTCAGGCATCATCCATGAATGAAGATGAACGGGTACAGTTTATAGCGGCTTTTAAACAATCACCCGTGAAAACGACAATCGGTTTTTGTGTGATGGGCGGGATGTTTTCTGAAGGTGTTGATTTGAAGGACGATCGTTGTATTGGCGTATTTATTATCGGCGCAGGGGTTCCTCAGATCTGTTTTGAGCGTGATTTGATCAGACAATATTTCAGTAATAATCAGATGGACGGTTATAATTACGCATATATGTTTCCGGGGATGAATAAAGTGCTGCAGGCGGCAGGCAGAGTAATTCGCACTGAACGCGACAGGGGAGTGATTGTTCTTATTGATAGCCGATTTGCAAGCAACCGTTATCAGGCATTGTTTCCTCCTGAATGGTTTCCGCATAAACGTGTAATGGCAGTGGATCTTGCTGCTTTTATCCAGCATTTCTGGATAGGGCAGGTTTAATAAAATTAACGCTGGATTTTCTTTAGACTATATTTATATTATCAAAACAGTTGTCGTGCAGGACAACTTTCAAGCATAAATAAGATAGCCTTTCTTAAGGGGTAGAACTTGATGCCACAGCAACGGGGTATGATTCAATTGAAGAGCATGACCACACATGAGCATGCCCAGATTGCGTTTAAAAATGGTTTCTACATTGAAGGTCTTCAAATATTACATGGAAACCTTGAGATTAGTCTGAGAATCCTTATCATTATGATACGCAAAGAGAACGATGCCGATTCACGTGAGATTGAGGATCTGCTTGATGAGTTCAATTATCTCAGGTGTACAAAGTTACTTTTCATTCTGGGGTATATCGAAAAAGATACCTACGATAAGCTTGCAGAATTCAATAAATGGAAAAATTTCATCATTAATAAAATGTTGTTACATGTATTTAAGGATGATGTTCCTGCGATATCTGCAGAGCAGTATGAGAAAACTTTTCTTTTAGGAGAGATTCTTAACGAGCAGATTTTAGACCTGCTTGAAACCACACATCAGGAACTGGAATCCTGATATCTCCGGAAATCCGGATTAATGTACCAGTAAACTATTACTTGTAAAAAGTTACAGATCAATGATACAATTAAAAAATCTTTAAATGTCTGTTCTCTTTCTATTTTATGAGAACCTGTTCGATTTACATTGCCGGCTATATTTTATCAGATTTTTTCATATAAATACTTAGCACAGGATACTGGATACATGTTGAAATCTGTTGAATCTTTCCTGAATCTGACATCGATTCCGCCCGGGAAAAAAGAAGGCGTTTTTGTAACCTTCCTTGTCTTATTAGTAACGTTTTTAAATTCATTAGCTGCATCGGTAAAGGCATTGTACGTATCGGACTATCTGCTTTTTACTGTTGAATTTTCAGTTTTGATACTGTCAACAATTCTGTTTATTCGTTTACGGAAAAACAATGACGAACTGTCACAGAGAGTAGCAATCGGATTTATCGGTATCCTGTTTGTATTTCTGGTTGCATTTGGAGGAGCATTTAATGCCGGGTACGTATGGGTTTTCACCTATCCTGTGATAGCGTATCTTGTCCTTGGGATGAGGTATGGTACCTACTTTACACTTTCCGTTTTTTTTCTTATGTTCATTAATTTTTGTATTTGTGATAATTTTTCTCAATTGACCAGGTGGCCGATTCTTTTCAGATTCTGGTTTTCATGTGCATATCTCTCAATTTCCATTACATCATATCTTTATGAACGTGCCCGGTGCAAAAGCCAGCTCGATTTGCAGGAGAAAAATAAGTCGATTCAGGGCGCATTATCTGATATCCAGCAAAAAGAGGAGTTGTTCCGGTTCCTGAGCACAAGCTCTCTGAAGCTTATGGCATCATCAGATGAAAAAGAAATATATGAATATATCAAGGATAATTTTCAAAAACTTGCACCTGAAACAATTGTTGTTGTCAATTTTGTCGAGGATAACAACTGGCTTAGGGTTTTCGGGATAAGCGGTATTGATGATGAAGTTCTAAGTATGTTCGAAAGCAGCAACGGTTTTCGTGTTGTCGGTTCAAGATTTTTCATTAACAGTGAACTGTCAAGATATTTACATAATGGCAAAGTCAATCGTCATGAGGGCGGTTTTGCAGAACTTGCAGCAGGGAATTTTCCGGATGAAGTGATTGAGCAGACTGTACTTCATGGAAATATCCGCAATGTATTCACCGTAGGGTTATGTTACAGGGATACTGTATTAGGCTGTATACATATACTGAGTCATTATGATGGCGATCTTCCCAATGCAGATGCCGTTGAGCTGTTTTTTATGCAGGTCAGTGCTGTATTGCAAAGGATTCATACCGAGAAAGCAATGCATAATCATCTTTACTTTCAGGATGCACTGTTCAGTGCGATGCCAAACCCAATCCTCTATACGGATGCGTCAATGGTAATGCTTGGGTGCAATCCGGCTTTTGAAGTACTTGTCGGGAAAAGTGAAAAGGGAATAATAGGAAAGACAATAGAGCAAATGTGGCCGGAGTATCTTGTTCCTGAACTTATAGAAAAAAGTCGCGATGCCATGGATACCGGTGTATGTCAGATATTTGAGGTACGGTATGATACACCTGATGGAATAACAAAATACCTTGTATTGCGCATGGCCGTCTTTAAGAGAAATGATAATTCAGTGGGTGGGTTGATCGGAACTGTTGATGATATTACTGATGTCAAGAATGCGACTCTGGCAGCAGAAAATGCAAACAGAGCAAAAAGCCAATTTCTTGCCAACATGAGCCATGAGATCCGTACTCCTTTAAATGGTGTCATTGGTATGAGTGAGCTGCTTCTGACAACAGCTCTTGATGCGGAACAGATGGAATATGCATCAACAATAAAGACAAGTGCCGGATCACTGCTTACTGTTTTAAATGATATACTTGACTTTTCAAAAATTGAAGTAGATAAAATTACTCTTGAAAGTGTTCCTTTTAAAATCTGTAAAATTGTTGAGGATGTCAAGTTGATACTTGCATTTCAGGCAGAGAAGAAGAAACTTGATTTCAGGGTAGATGTTGATTCTGCATTGCCGGTGAGTATCTATGGTGATCCGGGGCGGTTACGGCAGGTATTGTTGAATCTTGCCGGGAATGCAGTCAAGTTTACAAATAATGGATTTGTTTCGATACGGGTTACTGACTGCGGCAGGAACGGAAATGCGATAACACTCAGGTTTGAAATAGAGGATACCGGTATTGGCATTGACGAAAAAACTATGCCGAACCTGTTTCAGCCGTTTATGCAGGCAGATCAGTCGGTAAGCCGGAGATATGGTGGTTCAGGTCTTGGGCTTTCGATTTCGAAAAGGTTTATCGAAATGATGGGGGGTGAAATACAGGTGTCAAGTGTACCCGGTCAGGGCTCCCGTTTTGTCTTTACGATAACGTTCAGTTCAGATTCTGAAGAACCTGTTATAGGTAGTGAACGTGAACCTGAATTTCATGAGTCTGTCGGTTCCGCACTATTGAGCGGATCAATCCTTGTTGTGGAAGACAATGAAGTTAACACGGCAGTAATACGCAAAATGCTGCAAAAGGATGGGTTTGAGGTTACAACTGCTGAAGATGGACAGGAATGCATTGAAATTTTAAAAACAAGGTCATTTGATTTAATTCTGATGGATCTTCATATGCCGAAAATTGATGGCTACCAGACATCACAGATTATACGCCTTGGAGGAGCCGGTAAGAAAAATCAGAGGATTCCAATTGTTGCGGTAACAGCTACTGTTCAGGAGGAGGATCTTTCCCGCTGTACAAGTGTCGGCATTAATGATTATCTAATAAAACCTATCCGGATTGACCAGGTAAAAAGTATAATCAGAAAGTATCTTCAAGGCACAAATCATGTAAAAGAGGAGTGTATGGATACTGGTTGTGATTACGGAGATATTCCGGTTTTTGACAGGAATTATGCCATGAAAAACATGGCTGATGATAATGAAATTTTCAAGGATGCGTTGCTGCTATTTTTTCAGAAAATGCCTCATTATCAAAAAGAATTAAAGCAGGCGCTTTTAAGTGGAAATGTAGCAGATTCCGCAATTATTGCGCATACATTTAAAGGAGCTGCACGTACTGTCGGGGCATTACGGCTTGGCGTTGTTCTGGAACAGATTGAGAAATCAGGGTACAACGGCATCATTGAAGCAGGAAGTGAGCTGCTTCTGATCAGATCTGTTGATGATTTTCGCAAAGAAACTGAAGCTGTCATTACTGAATTTGTAAAGAAACTGTAAGGCAGGGTCTGGCGTAAAAATAACAAATAGAAAGGGACGAATTACTTCGTCCCTCATTATTTTCAGCTTAGCGATCAAACTTGTATGTCATCCGCTTTTCTTCGCGAATGCGTTTGCGCTTTGATGAATTCAGACGTCTCTTCTTTTCTTCGCTTGGTTTTTCGTAGTGACGATATTTTTTAACGTCAGAAAGAATACCAGCACGTTCACATGTCTTTGTGAATCTTCGAAGAGCTTTTTCAAAGGCTTCATCTTCGCGTACAACGATACCGTTCATGAGTATCACCTTCTCTCTATAGAAAAAAGTTTTACAACAGACATGTAATATACTATTCTGAATCGAAAAGAGCAAGTTGATCTGAATTTTTGATTTTTTTTAAGACTGCCTGCTGATTAAACAGGTTTGTATGGTATCTTGCATTTGCTTGATGTAACTGCTGGTTACCCCGGCAAGAGGATATGGCAATTATTGATATTTCCGGATTGTGGTTAATTATATTAGTGAATATAAAAGTATGCTGGAAGCAACAATTGATCATCTGGTCCCGCGAGGTGTTATAAGGCTGATCGATGCAGCAGAAACATAACAAAGAAGTACAATTTGTTTGGCACAAAAAAAAATAATGGCATTTGATCAATAAACAGGAACATTACTATGGTAAAATTCGGACTTGATTGTTTTTTACAAAACTTCCCTTCTGCATTAAAAGGGAAAAATATTGGTGTTGTATGTCATGCAGCCTCAATTACATCATCGTATTCACATATCATTTCTGTACTTCATAAACATCCTGAATGCAGATTGAAAGCTGTTTTTGGTCCCCAGCATGGTTTATTCGGACAGACCCAGGATAATATGATTGAATGGGAAGGGGCAGTGGATCCGGTGCTTAAAGTCCCGGTATACAGCCTTTATGGTGCCAATCGAAAACCGGCTCCTGAAATGCTTGATGGGCTCGATGCGCTTGTTTTTGATATTCAGGATGTCGGCGCACGGCCTTACACGTACGTGTGGACATTAAAACTGTGCATGGAAGCCTGTGCCGAAAAGGGCATTGGCGTATGGGTGCTTGACAGGCCAAATCCAATTGGTGCGGTACCGCTTGACGGTTACATTCTGGATCCTCAGTATTTTACGTTTGTCGGGGGTGCAGAAATACCGCTTTGTCACAGGATGACAATGGGGGAGATGGCGCTCTTTATTAAAAAGAAGTACAACACTTTATGTCAACTTGAAATTGTCAAAATGGATGGCTGGTGGCGCAATTCTTTATGGCCTCAGACCGGTCTTCCATGGGTGTTGCCGTCACCAAATATGCCGACCGTTGATACTGCTGTCGTGTATCCCGGAATGGTGCTTTTTGAAGCTACCAATACATCTGAAGGACGCGGGACAACCCGCCCGTTTGAACTGTTCGGTGCTCCGTATATTGATTTTGAGGCTTTTAAAAAAGAACTGTTTTCGTATGAGCTAAGCGGATGCACATTCAGGGATCATGGTTTTATTCCAACATTTCAGAAATGGCACGGGACATTTTGTTACGGGATGCAGATTCATGTTACAAATCCTTCAGTGTACTATCCAGTAAAGACTGCTGCTGCAATTATCGCTGCAATCATTAAAACGTCCGGCGGCCAGTTTGCATTCAAGAATCCTCCATATGAATATGAGCAGAATAAAATGCCGTTTGATATTCTTGCGGGTGACAGCCGTATGCGTGAAAAACTCGTTGCAGCAATACCGGTAAACGATATTGCTGCAGCGTGGCGTGAAAGTTATGGCGAATTTCTCGAAGTGTTTAATACGGTTGCACTCTATCCGGAGCAGCGGTAAATGAGAGGGTTTGTACTTGCTGCGGGTTTCGGAACTCGAATGCGACCATTGACAAATCATATTCCGAAAGCGCTTGTTCCGGTTTGCGGCAGGCCGCTGCTTGATCATGCGCTGCAATTTATTACAGCATCGGGGATCCGGGAAATCGGGGTCAATGCGCACTATATGCCTGAACAGATGAAAGAGTATTGTATGTCAACACAGTACCCATTTGATCTGTTTGTTGAATCCGGTGAGATCAGGGGAACCGGAGGCGCATTTGACAATGCAAGAACATTTCTTCAGGGTGATCAGTCGTTTCTCACGCTGAATGTTGATATTATTTGTAAATTTGATTTGCAGGCAGCAATAAAAGACTTTGAGACATCCGATGCGCTTTGCACGTTAATTGCTTTTCCCTGCAGCCACGGAAAGGGCACCATTTTATTTGATGCATTGACAAAAAAGTATATTGGTACACCGGCAGATACTCCTCATTGTCCGCATGGGGCAAAGGAAGCTGCGTTTATTGGTGCCGCTTTGTATAAAAAAGAATTTCTTGACCTGGTTACCACTGATGATTTTTCGATTGTTCCAGTGTGGAAACGTGCAATTGAACTGGGGGTTACAGTATTGGTATCGGTACAGGAGTCGGGGTACTGGCGCGATATTGGCACGATAAACGCACTTGCGGATATTCACCGAGAATTTCTGAATGGTACACTTTCGCTTGATTTGCCTGATAATTACTATTTTGACAATGTGAAAAAAACTGTATATCCATTACTTTGTAAAGATCATGTTGAAGAATCGTTGACATCCTCATGGGTGGGAACGACACTTTTCAAGGGAGCATCAATTACAAGTAGTATTATCTGGCCCGGCACGGATGTAAGAGAGATGAATATCATAAATAAATTGTACACACATTTTGGAGCTCTGGAAATCTCATGAATCAGCAATTACAACTTACACCGGCACAGCTGGATTTTCTAAAGAACGCTATTGACAGCTTTGATCCCGGTGAATGGAGTACGGAGCTTGCCGGACATGCAGGTTCATCACGCTATTTCATTCGCTTGTCAAAAGGAGATACCTCCTGTGTGTTGATTGTGTGGGACTGCAGGGATGATGATTGGGACAGGTTTATTTTAATGCAGAGAGATATTTCAGTGCATCTGCCGTTTCTTCCGGAAATTTACAAAAAGGACACTACCCATGGTCTGATCCTGGAAGAGGATCTTGGGAAGTGTACGCTGAAACAGTATTGTCTTGACAATTCTAATGATTATCAGAAGATTACCGGTGTTTACAAAAAAGTTCTTGATGCATTGTGCAAATGGCAGAATCTGGATCTATCTGTAAGTCAATCAGTCACTGCACGGGCTATGGATTATGATACTTTTATGTGGGAAACGTGGTATTTTTCAAAATTCTGTGTTACCGATTTCTGCGGTTATGAAAAATTGCTGACAAAGAAGTGGGAAAAGGAGCGTGAGGAGCTTGCAAGAAGGACATCGCTCCTTCCCCGGGTATACATTCACCGTGACTTTCAATCTGAAAACGTGATGATTAAAAATGAGACTGTCCGGTTTGTCGATTTTCAGGGTGCACGATTGGGACCTGCCGAATATGATGTCGCATCACTGCTTTACGATCCATACGTATCTTGTTTGTCAAGTGACGAGATTCTGAAGCTATTAACGTATTATTATGAGACCTGTGGACGAACTGATGGTGACAATGTGTTCAATATGTGTGCGGCACAACGTCTGATGCAGGCGCTGGGAGCATATGGAAATCTTTCGATTCATAAGGCAAAAGACTGGTACAGGGAATTTGTTCCGATCGCTCTTGAGCGGCTCGTTGGCATCCTGTCGCTATTGCCTGAATTTGATCAGATGAATCTGATCGCACAGAGTTGTTTGTATTCAGTTTTAAAAAGTGATCGACAAAGATAATGATAAAAATCATTACACTATACACTACACATCTTAAACCACTTGAAATGGTTCCCGTTTTCTGCTATAATCATTCATGCTGATCGTTTTGTAAGTCTGATTAACGTTAAAACCCCATTTTTCAGATAAAGGTGATAAACCGTAGTTGATTATTGATGGAATCTGATACAGTGATTGTTCTGTGCCTCTTTCCTGTGGTATTCAATTGCGATGAAACCTTTTAAATGATCCATGTTACACATCATTACCAGTATGTAGAACACTCAAATTAAAGCAGTTGGTATGAAAATAGAAATTTATTCATCCGGTGTTTACAAAGTACTGAAAATAAGTGAGTATGAGGTGATTTCTCACCTTCAGGAGTTACAGTTGCTGGTTGATGGTTATCTTGCAGAAAAAGAAAAACATATTGCGATAAGTTTTTCTGATGCATCATATCTTTACAGCGGTGCAGTAGCTGCACTTGTCAGTTGTTTAAAGAAACTCAAGGATGCTGATGGTGATATGTGTATACTTGAACCGAACGGTGAGATCTATGAACTGCTTTCACAAATGGGAATCAGTCAGATAATGCCGATATATACATCTGAAAATGAACTACCCGATTCGTCAATGCTTTGTAAAAAAAACATGCATAACACGGTACAGTAATCGTTGCTGTTTTATTTGTCAATCATTACACCTTTATTTAAAATCCAGTAGGGATCAAATGCCGATTTAATAGAACGCATTTCGTCGATTGCCTTTTCTCCGTACATTGCGGCACAATACTTCTTTTTGATTTTTCCGATCCCGTGTTCTGCAGATACAGTTCCTTTTGCGTCAATCGTTACCTGCATCAGCTGATCATAGACATCAAGGGCCCGTTCGTACTCATTGTTACATGAAGGAATCAGATTGATATGCATATGGTTATTGCCTGCATGACCAAATGATACATACTGCAGCCGGGCATCATCAATCATTCGCAGGTATTCCGTATATACGGTTTGAAACGAAAGTTCCGGAAGTGCAGTATCGGTTCCGATTTTCCTGATTTGGTTATGCTGCTGTTTGTAGTGCGCGATGGTATGATTCACTGCGTCAGGGAGTGCATGACGGAATTTTTTTAATTTGTCACTCTCTGATTTTTCAAATCCACTCCATGTGTTGTCAAATGATGAACCAGATGCTGTAAGGGCTTTTTCCCAACGGTCAAAGACTGCATCAAACGGATCAGGATCCTGATCACTGAATTCCCAGAGGATTGCGCGTTCTGTACCTGCAGGAAACTCCGGAAGTGAACCGGGGAATCGGCTGTGGTAGTGACGAATGAAATTTATAGCGCTTTTGTCAAATAACTCAATTGAAAGAACCTGTGGTTCGTTTTTCAGGAACGCAACAAAATCAAGAACACTTTCCAGCGATGAGAAAAAGGAACAACCTGCCAGTATGTTCTTCTTAGGCTGTAACAACACGGTAACCGAAGCGAATGCACATAACAAACCCTCACTGCCTATAAGTAAATCCATAGGTAGCATAGGCTCTTTGCAATAAAAACCAGCGCTGCATTTAATATCCGGTGACCTGAAATGAATAGGTGGAATTGAAATCGTCCGCGTTAATCCACCGGTAAAAGAAAAACCTTCTGACGGATTGATTCTTGTATCGCTTTGTAAAACAATGCAGTCACCCTGAGGTGTGATGGCAGTAAGTCCGAAAATGAAATTACGTGTCGGACCAAATCGATAAGAACGGGCACCGGATGCATTTGTTGCGACTGTTGCACCAAGCTGTGCCTGCATTTCAGTAGGATCCGGTATGTAGCAGTAGTCATTTTCAGAAAGTAAATCCATACCGGGGAAAGGGTCGGAGGCCAGTGATGGATTGTCAAGAATACGGTTCAGTGATTCCAGTGATATGCCCGGCTGACATGTCAGTAAAAGCGTATCATCTGACCATTTTTCGCAGCAGATGATCTTATTCATTTTGTTAAAAGATATTTGCCACTCATGGTCATCCGGTACACAGCCCGCAGTCGTACCGGTATGATTTCCCGTTAATCGTATCTGGCATTGTTCCTTTTGAACATCTTGAAAAATCGATTGAAGGTCCCCGGTTGATTCAGGAAAGAAAATTTTATCCGGTATCCCTCCTGACAGTCTGGATTCATCAGACAACAGATCAGCCGCCAGTCCGGTAATATCGTTTCTGGTATCTAAAACTTTCAATTGTTCCCTTTTGTAAATTGATATGATTACAGCATGGATGTTTGTTATCGTTAATTTTTCACCCTGGCAGGTCTTGTTGTTTTATTATACCAGTTTTGCCAGGCTTCTTTATCCAGATCGAAATTCTGACCGCTCATCAACCACAAAAGATACAACACATTTTCCTTTACATTCATGGATTTATTACTGAGTGCATCAATAAGGCTCTGAATATCTGTATGGTTTTTCAACGCATTGCCTGCCCGTTCCCTTACTTCCGGATCGTCATCATTGAGCATTGAGTAAAGTGACGGGATTGCTTGTGGATCGCGTATCTGCGCAAGTGCATCAATTGACGCAATACGCACACTTGTAATTTTATCTTTCAGCAACCGGATCAGTGGTTGAACCGCTGATGAATCACCGCTTTCTCCCAGTGCATATGCAGCATTTTCACGAACGCTGATTGCAGCATCCCTGGTTGCATTAGCCAGTTGGAGCAGCGCTTCCGGTGTACCGATTCTGACAAGCGCATCAGCAGCCTGTGCCCGGACGATTGACCGTTTGTCGTAAAGCAGGGAACGAAGATGCCTGATTGCATTTCTGTCTTTCATTTTGCCAAGCATAAATGCAGCATCCGTTCTTACCTCTGCATCATCATCTTTGAGCATCTGGATCAATTGTTCACTATACCGGGTGGATCTAAGTCCTGTTACCGCTACCGCCCTCACCCCTCTGTCAGCATCGCGAAGCATTGTTACCAGCGTATTCCACGCCTGTACAGTTGAAACTTCGCCAAGACCAAAAGCTGCCCGTCGTCTCACAAGTGGACTCGTATCAGCTGCTGATAGCTGTAATGCCCGAAAACCTGCATCTCCAATTCTGGCAAGAGCCCTTGAAGCTTCATCACCAGGCGGCAACAGCAGCTGTACATTTGAAGAGTCAATCCAGATCGGTTCGTAAATTTTTGACATAACGGTATCCGACAGCATCTGTCGTAATGGCTCAACAGCCTGTGTTCCCCATTGGCCGGTCATCGCAAGGTATCGTGCGTGAATGCTACGCTGTTCCCATTTCTTTGATTTTAATGAATCAATCATCTGCGCAACACTCAATCCCTGAGGTATCTGCACAGACGGATATAGTCTGTTAAGATCCGGCAGGGTATCTGCGGATTGTGACTTTTCAGGAGAACGGGAACTTTTTACAAGAATGCTGTCCTTCTGGAGTTCATCTTTGTTAACTACCAAACCATCAATGTCTTTTATCAGCTGCCGGATAATATTAATTACTGTCCCATCGGATTCAAAACGAATGACCCGCTCATTTTCAGACAGGATTTTTCCTGAAAATGAAGCCCCGTTTTTTAATGTAATACGGATTCTGGAATCGCCTTTCACCCCGGCTGGTGTAGTAACACTACTGTTGTTTGATAACGTATCCGTTAATTGCTGAGCTGGTGGTAATTGTTGAGCTGGTGGTAATTGTTGAGCTGGTGGTAATTGCTGAGCTGG
>CAYMGX010000021.1:25635-40616 GCA_964390065.1 uncultured Fibrobacter sp.
TGAGCTGGTGGTAATTGCTGAGCTGGCGGTAATTGCTGAGCTGGCGGTAATTGCTGAGCTGGCGGTGTACCTGATTTCTCAATACCACTGATACTATCCCGCACCAGAGTAATTTCCTTGTTGCCAGTACTGATAACAATCGTGCTGTCGTTCTCAGAGAGTAGTGTACCATTTATTGTCGTGTGGTTTTTCATATACGCAGTAATGTACAGTATCTTTGTTGGCTGAGGTTGGTATTGAGGCTGGTATTGAGGCTGAGTGTATGGTTTGCCGTTAACTTCCGTAATGATGGATTTTAAAATCTGAACAGATTTTCCGTTTATTGAAACAGTGACAAAGTTGACATTCTCACTAACGATAGTTCCCTTATATACAGCACCATCTTTAGTAATGATTTCTTCTGCTTCGGTCAGTTGCGGAACAATTAGGAGCATCAGGCTAAAAAATATATATATCATAAGTAGTTACCGATTTGCTTGTAAGAATAGTATTGTATGTTAAATATATTAAAAAAACCGACCCGATAGCATCATTTGACAACATAAATGCACTTCCGGCAGGAGTATCATCACCGGATTGGTAAAAAACAGGAATATCCACCATATGGAAGAAGTTATTTTCTTCTAATCACGAGTAGGTTTAAACGTTGAAGAGGTACAATTGTGAGGATAATAGATTTTCATACGCATATATTTCCTGATTCACTTGCCGAACGGGCAATAAAAGTTTTAAGAGATAATGCTCCGGAGTTAAATAACTATACAGACGGAACGGCCGCTGGTTTAAAAAAATCGATGCTGTCAGCCGGAATTTCCTGTTCGGTGCTGTTACCGATCGCAACGAAAGTTACGCAGGTACGGCAGATCAATGAATCAGCAGTTGAATTATGCAGCGAGCACTTTATTCCGTTTGGAACATTGCATCCTGATGATCCTGATTTTGAGAAGGAAATTGCATTTCTTGTTGAAAAAGGTATAAAAGGAATAAAACTTCATCCGGAGTATCAACGCTTTTATATTGATGATCGCAGGTATTATCCGATTTATGAGTCACTTGCTGCATCAGGACTTGTAACGCTTTTTCATGCCGGCCGTGACCCTGGGCCGTTTAGTAATGATCACGCTTTGCCTGCTGCTTTTAAGACACTCCACAACGATTTTCCGGAGCTTAAGCTGGTTGCCGCACATCTTGGTGGATTCAATGTCTGGAATGATGTTCTTGAGGTGCTCTGTGGAATAGGGATCTGGTTTGATATATCTGCAGTACGGGGATCACTTGATCCCGGACAGGTTGAACAGATAGTTAAAACCAATGGTACTGATTATATACTTTTCGGTTCTGACTCTCCATGGTTTGATCAGCGCGAAATTGTTGCCTGGGTTGATAGTCTTGATTTGACAATGGCTGAAAAAGAGAATATTCTCTCGAAAAACGCAATCAGGCTTCTTGCTGTATAGTTTCCTCTGCGATCCGGTGATGGTGCTCCTTGCCATAATGCTGCAATATCACATCAGTACGGTAAAGCCTGCGTGCAAGCTCGCGGGCAATGTTTAAAATCAACAGACTGAAGAGCGATTTATCTGAATCGTAGAGCAGCATTAATACCTGACGTGAAAGTACCAGCAGTGTTGCGCTTCCTTTTGCCATTGCCGATGCACTATGCGGCTGTATGCCGACCACCGATGCTTCACCAATACAATTACCGGCACCAAATTCAACTATTTCAAGTGGATTTTCATGAATGTTCAGGATGATTGTTACTTTTCCCCTGAGAATGATAAATATCTCGGTTGCCGGTTTTTTCTCTTCCAGAATTATATCACCATCGTCTACGTTGACATAGGTACATTTTTCGCAAATGTTCCTGAGCTGCTCTTCGCTGAAACCACTGAAAACAGTAACATTTTTGAGAATCGGTAGAATCTCGCTTATTGCAACATTCGTGGAGCTGATCATAAGGGCCAACTTTCAATAAGTGTGGTGAAAAAAGTACGGCACTATCATATAAATAATCCGTGCTGTTCATTTAAATCAAGTTTTTTTTCCTGAATTGGGAATTCGTTTGCACAGAAGGTATTTTGAGGTACAACTGATATACTGCGAATTTAAAATCAAGGATCATGGAGTACTTATGAACAGATGGCTGTACATCTACAGGTGGATTATGTGGAATCTTCTGACACATCCTTTTATACATCTGTATTTAAAACCCTCATTCAGGTTTTTCAAGACACGGGATTCGGATTCTTTCCCCAAACCACCCTTTATCGTAGTGTGTAATCATGGGACTTTCTTTGATCCGTGGATTATTGGTTTGTATAGCAACTATCCTTTCGGATTTATGACCAACGATGATGGATTCAGGGGCAAAGGGATATCACAGTGGTATCTTAAGAGTATCGGGGCGTTTCCCAAGAAAAAGGGGGCGTCAGATTTTAAAGCGATGAAAAAGACGATGGATCTGATCCGCAGTAACTACCCGGTGTGTATCTTCCCTGAAGGTCAGACAACCTGGGATGGGGAGACGCAGCTCATTTATCCTGGTATTGAGAAAATAATCAAAAAAACGGGAGTATCTGTTGTTACAATTCGAATTCAGGGCAACTTTCTTTCCAAGCCATGGTGGGCGTTGACAAAACGCAAGGGGAGAGTCGCCGTAACAATAAAGGTAACTGATAAAGCTGATGTGGCAAAACTCTCTACTGATGAAATCTTTACTCTAATGAAAAACGGCATTTATCAGAATGATATAAAAGATCCATGGAATAAAGCACAGAAATTCAGTGGTACGCAGCTGGCTTGCGGCCTGGAACGTTTTATGTGGATCTGTACGGAATGTGGTGCTGAAGATCAGCTGACGACAGATGATAACAGGATTACGTGCAGCGCATGCGGAAAAATCTGGGAAATAGATGCGTGTTGTCAATTGACATCAGGAACACCATCCAGAATGGAAGTAAAGGATCTTAAGGACTGGTCTGAAATGCACAAGTCAATTCTGCGCGAAAAATGCACCGGTGGGAAACCATTTACAACAGCAACAAGTGCTGTCGCATTGACCTGCGAGAATGAACAGGGCAAATTTGAAACGATGCACGGAAATGGTGTTCTTGAGTTAAATCAGAATGAATTACGTTACATTGCCGGTGAACAAAAAGTATCATGGCCTCTCAGGGAAATTACTGATTATGTTGTACAGAAAAAAGACCTTTTTGAGTTTGGTGTCTCCGGAAAAACATACCGCGTGGAATTCAGGGGACACAGTCCGATGAAATGGGTCATGTATCTACGGTATCTGAATAATTATGCAGCCTGCGAAACAAATGGGCATTTGTGACAATTTGTCAGGATAAAGGAAGTGCGGGGAACACACTATGAATATTAATAGTCAATTTGGTTTTTATGCAGTTTTGACCGATCCGCTTGTTGGATATGAGGAGATGACACGAATACTGGTTGATCACAACATCGCGTTTGTCCAGTTGCGGATGAAAGGTGCTTCTCATGATTTGATCAGGCGAACCGCAGAAAAAATGCGTCGTATCACACTTGGGTCATCAACTAAATTCATTGTTAACGACAGTCCGGAAATCGCTGTTGAAGTCAGTGCTGATGGTGTTCACATCGGTCAGGATGATTATCCAATTGAAGACGTACGTGCAATGATCAAACCCGGTATGATCATTGGTTTGTCAACCCACTCGCCATCCCAGACCACTGATGCCTGTATGCGGTGTCCTGATTATATTGGTGTGGGGCCAGTGTATGCAACACCGACAAAGAAGAATCCGGATCCGGTGATTGGACTTGACGGATTGAAAAAACAACTTGATGCAGCAAATGTTCCGGCGGTTGCGATCGGCGGCATTGATTTTTCAAATCTGCATGATGTCCTCAGTGCTGGTGCAAAAAACTTCTGTATGGTACGTCAGTTGACAAAATCAAATAATCCGTCAGAAGTGCTTGATAGCGTTAAAAAAATATATAACGACTATTATCCCGGATTTTATTGATTCTATTGAGCGGGGGGCTGCGTCCGGTTGATCAATATACCCCCCACATGACAGATCGGGATGCAATTAATCCAGTTGATAAACGAAATTTACGAATCCGGTGCGTTCATTGAAATCGTTTTTACGAAAAAATGAGCGGACATAAGATTCAGCAGCTTTATTATTGTTTACCATCAGACGTTTACATTTCATTGCACGAGCAGTTTCGATCGCTTTTGCCACAAGTGCTTTTCCAACACCTTTACTGCGATAATCGGGTAATACCACGAGGTCGGTTATGTACATCTCGTTGGAGCCAAACAGCGGGAACGGACAGAAGTGAATAACCATGTAGCCAATAACGAGCTGGTCTTTCTCGGCGATAAAAACAAAGCTGTCCTTGTGTTCGAGCATTGACATAAGTACATTACGGGTACTGGCAATAAGCGAATCCTCAACGACGATCTTATGATGATGTTCACGGTATTGCTTAATAATTGGAATGATACTATCAACATCTTTTTTTCTGAATTTTCTGATTTCGATTTTCATGATTCCTTCTGATCCCGAAAAGCGGGGATTACTGACTAACGACATGATGCTTTTGTATATACACTGGTGATAACATCTTTTTATCAAAGAGTTCACTTTTTAAATATGTAATAAAGCAGGTAAAAGTGCAAGGACTAAACGAGCCTGTCACCACTGACTGCGGATAACCATGCTGCCGGTTGATCAGAGAAAATAACAGAAATCCGGATGCTGTATCAGCAGGATCGCCGGATGACAAGTGCTCCATCAACCTCAAGAAAATCATTGCCTGCTTTTGTTTTAACCGTGTGTGGAGCAAGGATATATCGAAGAAGCATGTTGACAATCCCGAATGTGTTGAAATCCCACGATGTCAACTGATATTCCATTGCGTCAATGGTGTTGTCAAATGATATGATCGCAAGATCTGCGGGAATATGTATTTCATGCTCTTTCAGAAAATCTATTGCCATGGTTGCTGCAAAATCGTTGGCCATCACCCATGCAGTAATGGAGCGGTCGGCGAGCGCGGCTGAAAATAGCGGATGCATTTTCTCATATATTTCAGCGCTGCCGCAGTTAATATCAGTAATGTATTTGATAAGATTATACCCCAGATTTCCAAATTGTTTAAAGTGAATTCCTTTAGCTTCTTTTTTCAGTTGGAAGTACTCACTGATAAGGGTTTTAAGATCGCTGTCGTTGTCTTCTTTGTCAAGATAGTCCCATTGGTATGCATAATCAGGTAGAACAAAGGGCACAACACTATGCTTAGGTCCGCATCTGGTGTACATTGTTTCAATAGTCGACAGACGGCGTTTTGACCAGAGGGCACGATGGAACGGAGACAGGAACGCTATCCGGTTATGACCCTTGCTTAAAAGATATTGGGCGACTCTCTTTGCGGGGAGTTCTGATGCAGTCGTGGTAAAAAAACGAACATGACGGTTATTGCGGGCGCACTGGGGAATCCGCCATCCGCCAACGACATCCAGAACTGCAATATTACGTTTCAGACGTACCAATCTGTCAAGAACTGATGCCGGATTACTGTCAATATTTGCAACAATAAATATGTAGCCAAGGATCGACTGTGCTTCAAGATTGTATTCCTTGGTCGTCGCACTATGAATAAACTGAAGCCGGTCGTTTTTGTTACGGTGAACAATGACATCGAGCTGTATATTCATACGTATGCATTCTGATTCGATTACCCGGAAATAGTTTTTATCCTGATGATCAACCCAGAGCTTTCCATCATCCATGCCGTAACTGATTACAACGATCCGTGAGTGACCGGTATTTCCGGTAAGTGATGGCAGGTAGTAGCCGTTTGCACGGAACTCAATTATCTGTTCCTGCACCAGGTCTGAAAGAGATTTTTTCAACGTTGTGAAGGATACATCATAGATTTGCTGCATTTCCTTGCAGGATGGCAATTTCTCGTTTGTTGCATAGCGACCGCTGATTATATCTTTGTAGATTCTGTCAGTAGTGGATTGCCGTGAGGATACACGGCTCTCAACAATGCTGTACTCTGATTCAATTTCCGGCTCTTCATGTTTATCTGGCAATTCTTTATCATAAGAAAAAACATACTTATTGTTTTTTGAGGCAGGGACAATGTAACTGTCCTGAATAAAAAGATTGAAAGCTTTCCACATCGTGACAAAGGATACATCGGATGCTTTTGCAAGTGCCCGGATTGGCGGCAACGTGGAAATCAGCTTCTTATTCCGCATTGCAGCAAGATATTCCAATGCTTTTTTAACACCTGGTTTTTGTTTTTCCATTATATATTGATATGCCTTACAGGACTGCGTTGATTTATTATTATATCGCCGAGCATAATCATGTTAATTTTTTAACCTATCCCTTAATATATTAATTTTTTATTTTATTGTCATGATATAAATGTTTTAGTACACCGGGATATATCAATTTTTTTACCAACGGGGTACTCTGTCCCTGTCAATGGAGTAAAATATGCACAACGACGGATATTTGTTAGGGTATGATATCGGAAGCTCATCAGTTAAGGCGGTGCTGCTCGACAGTGCAACCGGAAAGCAGATTGCATCTGCAACATCACCGGATACACATGAGCTTGAAATTATTGCACAACAGGCTGGATGGGCGGAGCAGCATCCTGATACATGGTGGACACATATACAGGCCGCCACTCATCATCTCCGTTCAGTTTCCGGTGTTAATTTTCATGACGTAAAGGCTATCGGTATCTCATATCAGATGCATGGTCTTGTAGTACTTGATAAAGATCATAATCCTCTGATGCCATCTATTATTTGGTGTGACAGCCGTGCGGTTGAAACCGGACGTAAGGCATACCAGAATCTGGGTCATGAACTTTGTATGGCACGGCTTTTGAATTCACCGGGCAACTTTACAGCGTCGAAATTAAAATGGGTTCAGGAGAACCGTCCTGATGTTTACAAACGGATTTCCTGTTTCATGCTTCCGGGCGATTATATCGCATGCAAACTTACCGGAACACCATCAACGACTGCATCAGGATTATCGGAAGGGATTTTGTGGGATTTCAGTACAATGCAACGTGCGGATTTTTTACTTGATCATTATAATATCGATACATCACTTGTTCCGCAAATTGTGCCTGCCTTTGGAGCTCAGGGAACTGTAACTGCCGCAGCTGCATCACTGTTAGGGCTAAAAGAGGGTATACCGGTTTCTTACAGGGCCGGAGATCAGCCCAATAATGCATTCTCTTTAAATGTAAATAATCCCGGTGAAATTGCTGCTACAGCAGGTACGTCAGGTGTGGTATATGGGGTATCAGATCGTACATCATACGATCCGGAAGGACGGGTGAACACATTTCTTCATGTTAACAATACATCGGATGCTGCACGACTGGGTATTTTGCTTTGCGTAAATGGTACCGGTATTTTGAATCGATGGTTGAGAACATTAATAAGTACCGGCAGTACTCCTTTCCCGTATGGTGCAATGGATGATGAAGCAGCAACAGCACCTGCATGTTGCGATGGCTTACGGATTCTTCCTTATGGAAACGGGGCGGAGCGTACATTAGGAAATCGTACACTCAATGCATCTGTTCACGGTCTTGATCTGACCCGTCATACGCGGGCTCATCTGCTGCGGGCTGCACAGGAGGGTATTATTTTTGCACTTATGCAGGGCATTGATATAATGAATACGCTTGGTCTCGAGAAGCGGGTCATACGTGCAGGGTTTGCCAATATGTTTAAAAGTGAACTTTTTTGCGGAATTTTTTCAACAGTTACCGATTGTGCTGTTGAACTTTATAATACCGATGGCGCACAGGGCGCGGCACGTGGTGCTGGTGTCGGTGCCGGGATGTATCGCAGTATCAATGATGCGTTTACTGGTTTGTCAGTGATTAAACGTATTGAACCAATCAGGGCTGAAACTGCCCGCTATGCAGAAGCGTATGCACAATGGAAATCACTCTGTAAACATCAGATTGAGCAGATTGATAAACAGGGACGATAGTTAAAATAGTAAAACGTATACTACAATAAACAACTGAGTTCAGACACTCAGATTTAACGAATGTACAATCCGGAAGGAGTCAGAGATGGCCGATCAGAAATCATTGCATAGTATTTGTCGCTGGACATTTAATGCTGGTAAAGGTGGATTTGTTCCCGGCGATATGCGCGAGGAATGGAGCGGAATTACCAATGTAAAAATTATCAAGATTATCAAGGACAAGATTGTTCCACGTCTTCCTGATTTTATTGAACTCGGGTATGAAGCTCACTATGACAGTGAAATTAATGAGAAAGATGCAGATGAAACCGCAGATGCTCTTATTGATGCAAAAATGTCATTGGCGATGATCACACCGGGAGCACACACTCACTTTGCATACGGTGGTGTTTCATCACTGGATAGTAAAGAAGTTGCTGCTGCACGTGATCTTGGTTTGAAAACAGTTGACCTTGCTTATGGTCAGATGAAAAAAGCCTGGCATAAAACAGTTGTGCCATCATTTGTTCTGTGGAACGGTTCTTATGGGTATGATATTTCTTCTGTCGGAATTCGTGCTATGTATCAGACACTCAAGGAAAGTATTGCATTACTTTGCAAATACGAAGAGAAAAAGGGTGGCGAGATGTATATGGCGATCGAACCAAAACCAAATGAGGGACATCCGTCCATGTTACTGCCTACCGTTGCAAGTGCGATTGTTTTCTGGCATAAACTCGAAGAGGAATTTGGTGTTACCCGTAAGAAAAAAGGACTCAATAAAGAGTTTGGTCATTCAGAGATGATCGGCCTTGATGCTGTTTATGATACCATTGAAGAAATTGACAACAATGCACTTGTTCACATGCATTTGAACAGCCAGGGTTACAACGACGGAATCATTCTTGGTGGTCCTGGAAAATATGATATCGATCATGGATGCCGAATTAACGGAATGAACATTGCGATGGCAGGAGTAATCAACGGTGCCGGTGGTTTTTCAAGATGGAAAGGCCACGATATGCAGCCACGTGCTTATGATTCTGCAGAGCAGGCAATTGACAGAGTTATCAGAAGCATCCTTTCATGGGAAGCTTGTGATAAAGCAGCGAAAAACCTTGATGAAAAAACACTTATGAAGTATCTGTGTAACAGAGAGACTGCCCGTGCGGAAGACATGATGCGCGCTGCAGTAGTAGATGCTCAGAAATGTTTTGATGAGATGTATAAATAAAAACTGTCGATGTGAGTGTTAAAAACGAAGACCGGGTGCTGTGTTGTGGCGGCATCTGGTCTTTTTTATTTGTAGCAAGTAGCAAGTAGCAAGAAGAGAGGAAGAGAGGAAGGAAGGAAGAGAGGAAGGAAGGAAGAGAGGAAGGCTTGACTGTTGGAAGTGTTTATTCCAATAAAAAAAGCTTGCAGCATTTCTGACCTGTTGACTTTTCAGGTTTCAATGCTGCAAGCTTTAAAACGTGCTATCCTGATTGCTTCAAACTTTACAACTGTCTGAATAATGAGGATATCAGGTTAGTTTTTGTAGACAGCTTCTTTGCTGTGGTATCCATCAGCAATGACTGTGGCATCGATATTGTCTTTTGTTACAGGAACTGGATCCAGGAATACAGTTGGAACGTCAATTGTACCGTTGTTTACCTTTGCATTCAATCCCTCAACAGGTTCACCCTTTGCAAGTGATACTGCAGCCTGTGCAGAAAATGTTGCGAGTTTCTTGATTGGCTTGTAAACGGTTACAGCCTGTATTCCACGTGCTACATATTGACAGTTAAGAAGGTCTGCATCCTGGCCGGATATAGGCACTTTGCCTGCAAGCTTCTTTGCTTCAAGTGCTGCAATTGCACCGGCAGCTGTTCCGTCATTTGATGCAACGATTGCGTCAATTTTGAAACGGGTAAGGGCATCTTCTGTAATTCTTTTTGCTTCGCTTCCCTGCCACTTGTCACAAGCCTGGCTCAGAACGATTTTAATATTGCCGGCATCAATTGCTGGCTGTAAGATATTCATGTGGCCCTGATGCACCATATCGGCATTCTTGTCACCCGGATCACCCTTAAGCTCAAGATAATTCCCCTTCGGTACCATTTTAAGGATTTCAGCAGCCTGAATTTCTCCGACGCGCACATTGTCAAAGGAAACGTACAGATCCGGTTCTGAGTTTGTTATAAGGCGGTCATAACAAAGCACCTTGACGCCTTTAGCACGAGCTTTCTCAATAATTGGAGATGCAGCATCTGCATTTTTAGGAATAACAACAAGAACCTTTACACCGCGCACAAGAAGATTCTCACACTGCTGGATTTGTGTGTTTGGATCTCCAGATGCATCCTGAACAAGTACTTCTGCACCCAGTCTTGCTGCCTCATCAACAAACATCTGGCGATCACGCTGCCAACGCTCTTCTTTTAAATCTGCAAGGGAAAGCCCGATTAACAACTTACCGTCGTCAGCTTTCGATGCACTTTCCTTTTTTGAACAACCGACACTTCCTAAGCACAATGCACCGCATAGTACTAATGACAACAAAAACTTCATTATACCTCCTGGTTGATAGATTTGAAGTTACCATATTGTTAAACAGGTACATATGGTTGTTTGTAAAATTACAGATTCCTGTAAAGGTTTCTGCGCATGGTTATGTAAAGAAAAATAAATGCAGCATTTGTAATGTCAATACATAAAATGTAATTATTATATTGTTGTTTGATTTGGTTACTGCAACAAAGGCGATGATATATTTATATATCATGTTGTTAAATCACTACAGAAATAAACGAATCATTGATTCAAAGGAATTCTATATTATATTCAATATGCAGGATACAGGAACCTTTTTGATATACAATACAATTTTATGGGGATCAGGATGGGTTATTGGAAGGCTGTGCTGCTGGATTCACGAATAGATACGACTATCCCGGATTGTCATGAAACTGCTGCTGATTATCAAAAGCGGAAGATTCTATACTGTTAAAACTATTAACAAAAGTAGAAAGAACAATCTATGGCTCTACTTTCTTTAAAAAACCTTACCATCGAATTCCCGGGTGTACGGGCGCTTGATGACGTTTCGATTGATTTTGAACATGGTGAAATTCATGCTTTGTGCGGCGAGAACGGAGCGGGAAAATCAACACTTATCAAAGTCATTGCCGGTGTATGGCCTTGTAGTCTCTACAAGGGAGAGGTGCTTCTCGATAATTCTGTTGTCAGATTTCACTCTGTAAAGGATAGCTCTGATGCAGCGATTCAGGTAATCTATCAGGAGATGTCACTCGCGAATAATTTATCAGTTGCGCATAACATTTTTCTCGGGCATGAACCGAAAGTTATGGGGCTCCTTGATTCGATTACAATGTTTAAACGGTCAACTGAGATTTTAAAGAAACTGCAGACCAGCATTCGGCCGGAAATGATAGTATCAGATCTTACTATCGGGCAGCAGCAGATTGTTGAGATTGCCAAGGCACTATCTAAAAAAGCCCGTATCATGATTTTTGATGAACCAACGGCGGCTCTTCCTGAGCAGGAGGTTGAAGTACTGTTCTCTCTTATTGAATCACTGAAGGCAGAAGGAATTGCGGTTATTTACATTTCACACAAGTTGAATGAGATTCGTCAACTCGCTGATAAAGTAACTGTTTTAAGAAATGGCAGGGTAATATCTCATTTTACAAAAGAAAATATTGATATGCCTGCTATTGTCAGAGATATGATTGGGCGAAGCCTTGATAAAGTGTATCCGGTGCAGAGTAAATGTACCGACGATGTGTTACTAAAGCTTGATAATGTTACACTGACACATCGTGGAAAAGACATTCTCAGAAATATTTCGCTTGACTGTAAACGAGGTGAAGTGCTTGGAATTGCGGGGCTTCTCGGTGCAGGACGAACCGCATTGTTCAGTCTGGTATATGGCGTTTTCAGAGGAACGTTTACAGGAAAGATGTTCCTGAATGGTAGTCCCTTTACTCCGACGACTCCGTCATCGTCAATTAGTAATGGCGTTGTTCTTGTTACTGAAGACAGAAAAAAATTCGGGCTTATCACACCGGCAAATGTTGAGAGAAATATGACGACAGCTGCTCTTAACAGGTTTTGTAAAAATTCGATTATTAATATTCCACAGGCACTTCAGGAGTGTCGTACATATGTTGATAAATTAAGAATAAAGACCCCATCTCTGGCGTTCAAAATTGCTAATCTGTCAGGCGGTAATCAGCAGAAAGTTATTTTGTCGCGCTTCCTGATGGTTAACCCGAAACTGATACTGCTTGATGATCCGACAAGAGGTGTTGATGTCGGTGCAAAACAGGAGATCTATGCACTTATTCATCAACTGGCTGCGGAGGGGATCGGTATATTGTTTGTCTCATCAGAACTTCCCGAAGTATTAGGTGTGGCACACCGGGTACTGGTTTTACAGGGTGGCGGTATAAAAGCAGAATATATGCATGGTACGACAAATGAAGAGGAAGTGCTTGGAATTGCTGCCGGTGTGGACGCATAATATTTAACATAATGCAAATAACTCAAAACTTTACATAAGGGTCTTTACATGAATACACAACTTACTGAACTTTGGAATGCAACCAATAAACGCGTACTGTTTATGCTTGTGCTGCTTGTATTTATTCTTGTTGTTTTTAATATTTTGTCAGGTGGCTTCATATTTCACGCCGAAAATATTGCCAACCTGTTTCGCCAGGTAACCGTTGTCGCAATTCTTTCTGTTGGGATGACTTTCATAATTGTTGCCGGGCACATCGATCTCTCGGTTGGTGCTGCACTTGGAATGTTTGGCGCTGTTACAGCGATGTTGATAACGCAGATGCAAATGGATCCGATTCTGGCAGTGTCTCTGATATTGATTGCAGGTTTTCTTGTCGGTTGTATTCATGGCGCACTGGTACATTATCTCAACATACCGGCATTTGTTGTAACACTCGGTGGACTCATTGCCTATCGTGGTGTTACACAATATGTTGCCCGTCAGTCGATTCCTGTCCGTACACCATGGATCAAGGCAATTTCTCAGGCCTATACACCCGACTATTTAAGTTACATTTTATTGGCAGTTATTATACTGGCTGTTATCGCCGTAACGCTTATTAACAGAAATCGGTTAGCTAAAGCAAACCTTCCAATGCACACACCTGGATGGATTGATATATTAAAAATTGTTATTATCAGTCTGATATCGTTAACCATAGTTATGACCCTTGTCAGCGGGGATGGAATTCCGATTCAGGCTCTTGTACTTCTTATTGCAGCAGTCATTTTCAGCTTTATTGCAGGAAAAACACCGTTTGGACATTATGTCTATGCGATTGGCGGCAATAAACAAGCTGCACAATATTCCGGAATATCAATTGCTAAAAATACAATAGTTGTCTTCGGGCTTATGACTATGCTGGCTGCAATCTGTGGAATAATTACCATTTCTGAATTGAGTGCTGCGGCACCGGATATTGGTGATCTCAAGGAGCTTGAAGCTATTGCAGCATGTGTTATCGGAGGTGCCAGCCTGATGGGGGGGAGCGGTGTTATCGGTATGTCGATTCTTGGTGCGCTTATTATGGCGTCAATTAAAAACGGAATGTCAATGATCGGTATTGTCGCACAGACACAGAAGATCATTCTCGGTTCAGTGCTTGTCCTTGCTGTCGCGCTGGATCAGTGGTCACGAAAAGGAAAAAATTCGTAATTACTTAAATTATTATTTGTTATAATGGTGCATTCTTGCGATCGGTACTTCGGGTGTGGCGTAGATTACATACGCCCAGCCGGGCATGGAACTGTGTTTGTTTTCAGGCTGGAAGCTGGCAGGGAGTTTAAGAATGCACTCAGGTATTCCTGCATGCGGGAAGCGGTACAGTTTCCTGACAGCATGAATTTCACTTTGTAAATGTTACGGTAATGTCATCCAGGGGGGGGAAACTGTGAGTGAATGTATGTGTATTGATGAACAGAAGTGCCTGACCAGACAACTTGTCGGTGAAGTTGACGGCAAAAAGGTTTATTTTTATTATCTGACAAATAAATCAGGTATGGAACTATGTGTCAGTAATTATGGCGCGACAGTAGTTTCACTGAAATATCGGGATATAAACGGCGTTCCAGCAGATATCGTGCTGGGGTTTGATACGCTTGATAAGTATCGTAATGATACCTATTTTAAATGTAATCCGTTTATGGGCGGCGTTGTAGGGCGATTTGCAAACCGGATCGGTGGAGCAGTGTATACCCTTGATGACACCGTGTACAAACTGGAAAAAAACAACGGACAAAACTGTTTACATAGTGGAATCCGTGGGTTTGACAAGGTCGTGTGGGATTCGACGACATCACTGATTGATAATTGCGAGAGTGTCGTACTTACATACATAAGTCCCGATGGTGAGGGAGGGTTTGGCGGAACGCTCACGACGACAGTCATCTACTCTCTGACAGACGATGACGAGTTCAGGCTATCTTATCGTGCAACAACTGATAAACCAACAGTTGTAAATCTTACTAATCATGCCTATTTTAACCTGAGCGGTGAAGGCTCAGAATCTGTACTTGATACCGTTGTGATGATCAATGCGGATTATTTTACACCATCAGATTTTTTGCAGATACCGACCGGCGAATTTATGAGTGTTGAAAATACCCCGTTTGATTTCCGCAGGCCAATGAAAATTGGTGCGGGAATTAATGATATTCATGATCAGCTCGTTCTTGGCAATGGGTATGATCATAACTGGGTATTAAAAAAAGAACGTGATGATGCGTTGTCTCTTGCCGCAACAGCACATGATCCATCAAGCGGTCGTTTTATGGAAGTATTTACCACTGAGCCTGGTGTGCAGTTTTATACTGGAAATAATCTTAAGGAAGCACTTGTTGGCAAAAGTGGAAAACCATATATAGCACGAAGCGGTTTTTGTTTTGAAACACAGCACT
>CAYMGX010000022.1:0-28488 GCA_964390065.1 uncultured Fibrobacter sp.
CTCAACCGCGGAATTTAGGTTAATTAGTGCTGTCGTTTTAAACTATAATACCACATATGTCAAAAATGTGCAATGATGTTATTCAACCTAACTCTAATAAAAACGAAGAGTTATCACTAATTGAAAAATGATGTGAATTCCGGGGGTAATGGTGCTTCAAGTGTGATTTTTTTTCCTTTAGCAGGATGATTGAACGAGAGGCGATAGGCGTGAAGACAGAGGCGCTTTTTGAACGATGATGGAAGTGATGTGTCAAGTTCCTGATTCCCGTAACGCTCGTCACCAACAATCGGTGCACCGACATGTGTAAGATGAACCCTGATCTGGTGTGTTTTTCCGGTTTCAAGGAATACATCAACTTTAGAAAACTTAGTATTATATTCAACAAGACGATACGTACTTTTGGAATACTCCCCGCTATCATCAACCCGCATTTTCATACCGCTGTTACGTTCATCTTTTCTTTTGAGCCCGAGGACTATTTCTCCCTCATTGAGCGGTGGGCGTCCATGACAGATTGCAACATAATGTTTAACAAGATTCCTGCTGCGGAATATCTCGTGAATTTTTCTCAATGCGTTCTTGCTTTTGGCAATAAGGATAATTCCGGATGTATCACGGTCAAGCCGGTGTACCAGTGCAACTTCCTCACCGTTTTTAAGCTCGCCTTTACTGAGCAGATAGCCGGTGGCAAGATCAATAAGGGTGTCGTGTTTAAGGTGGCCGGTTCCGGGATGAACCACAAGGCCGGATGGCTTGTTGCAGGCAAGTAAATCGTTGTCTTCGTAGATTATTTTAAAATTACGCACAAAGTGGCTTGTGTTGACAATTGACGCAAGCGTCTGATCAGGACTCTTTTTGGATACAAGTTCCGACTGGTCTGCCTGAATCCCGACAGTATCACCCTCCTGTAAACGGTAATCCTGTTTTGTCCTTTTTTCATTTACCTTTACACCACCTTTACGGATAAGCGAATAGATCTCTGATAATGACATAAGCGGCAAACGCTTTCGGAGAAACCGGTCTACACGGCATGTCGCTTCTTCGGAGGTACAGGTGATTTTAATCATCGGGAAGGACCCTTGGGAGCAAGTAGCAAGTAGCATGTAGCATGTAGTCAGGAGAAGAGTTGAAACGCATTTTAAAAGTTTGGTGGATCATTTGTTATTGTCTTGTTTCTCTGCCCGGGATGAAAGAAAACCAGCAAATTTGTTTTGTGCGAATGGTACCCTGGAAATTGTGTTGGTTTTGGTTTGTATTGGGCGAATAATGATTCTCCGGTGTATACATATTTTTTGGTTCATATTTCAATGCATATCAACCGGGCGAATAATGATTCGCCCCTACGTGCGCCGGTCTACCGGCTCCTCACTACGTACTACTTGCTACTTGCTCCGTACTACTTTCCCTCAAAACTTATCATACAATACACTGATCGATTCGCCTCTGTTTGTTGACATAATGGCTTTTGCGAAAAGTTCTGCTACGCTGAGTACAACAAGCTGAGGGAATTTTTTGTATTCAGGAATAAATACCGTATCGGTGGTAACAAGTTTTTTAATGGACGATTTTGCAAGTTTCTCAACAGCACTTCCACTGAGCACCGCATGGACACAACAGGCTTCAATTTCCTCGACGCCAAGTTTTTCAAGTGCTTTCACTACTTCAAGAATCGATCCGCCGGATGCAATCTCATCGTCAAAGATAAGCGCTTTCTTGCCCTTGATATCACCGATGACATTGTGTATCTCCGGTGACTCGGAGTCGTCAGAACGGCGCTTGTCA
Source organism: uncultured Fibrobacter sp. (assembly GCA_964390065.1). GTDB lineage: Bacteria > Fibrobacterota > Chitinivibrionia > Chitinivibrionales > Chitinispirillaceae > JAAZBG01. The sequence goes on from CAYMGX010000022.1 coordinate 1,786, forward strand.
AGAATTGCAAGTGGTAAACCAAGTTTAATGGCATAATGACCCGCCCGTTTTGCACTTCCTGCATCGGGAGCAACAACGACACAGTCCTTGAGACTGCATCTCTGGAAATAGTCGCAAAGGATTCGTCCTGCAAGAAGATGATCGACCGGAATTCTGAAAAAACCCTGTATCTGTGGCGAATGAAGATTCATGGTGATCAAACGGTCTGCACCTGCTGTTTCAAGAAGGTCTGCAATCAAGCGTGCGGTGATCGAGATTCTTGGCTCATCTTTTTTGTCGGAACGGGCATAGGGAAAGTACGGGAGCACGGCAGTGATACGACCCGCACTTGCATGCTTGATCGCATCGATCATAATCAGAAGCTCCATGATACCTTCATTGACAGGCGAACATGATGGCTGTATGATAAAAACATCCTGTCCGCGTACGCTTTCCAGAATGTTTACCTTGATATTTTCGTTACTGAACTTATTGATTTCACACTTGCCAAGCTGAACGCCGGCATTGTTACATATTGCCTCTGCAAGCGGAATATTAGCATTTCCTGAAAAAATTTTCAACTTACCACTCATCAATTACTCCTGAAAAGCACCGTTTTTTCGAGCGTCCCATTCGAACGCAATGTCCATCATTGTATCAGACATCAATCGTGGTTGCACAATTACTTTCGGTTCAAAATAAAAGTCACCTTCATTAAGCTCAAGCATCTGAAAAATTGCATCCCTGCCAATTTCATTACGATAGAAAGCATCAACTACTTTTCCCTTAACAAAGGTAAGATATCCTTTTCTGCGGCCGGAGAATATATGAAGAATTCCATCACGACGGCCAATCTCAAGGAACTGGATCGCATCAAGAAGTGTAGTCTGTTTTAAATTGCCGGAGAAAACAAAACTTGTACTGTAATTCTGCTGTGATGCCCTTTTTTTGTTTTTTAATGCAAGTACGATCAATATGCCTGCGCTGACCAAAAAACCAGCAGCAAATGCTGATACTGTTACAATTACCGGGATATCAATTGCCATTGCCACCTTACCTTTCCGATAGTGTCAGGTGTTGTTTTCCTGGGGGTAATTAATATAATCTTTGACACGGGTAATGTTTTCAATTCCTTTTATCCGCTGTATTTTCCTAAAAATCTGCTTGAGCTGATTGATATTACGAATCTCGATTTTAAACATGCTGCGCGCCTGCTGATTAAGCGTTCTGATCGATCCCTCAATGACATTTGCACCAAAGTCAGAGAACACTAACGATATGTCGTTTAATAATCCCGGTCGATCCACTCCAATGATTTCAAGCGCAACAAAATATTTCTTCTGCTGACCATCATCCCACGACACCTCGATTTTGCGGTCCTCATCGGTTGAGAACAGCACCGAATTGGTACAGTCTGCTTTGTGCACCGAAATACCGCGTCCCCGGGTAACAAAACCTATAATCGGATCACCGGGAATCGGATTGCAGCATTTTGCAAACCGTACCATCAGATCCTCGCTGCCGCCAACCAGTACACCCTGATTTGCCTTTCCGGTGAATGTATTAACGAGGCGGGAAACAACATTTGCCGGTGACTTTTTAATTTTGCGAACCTGAAAGAACTGCATCACCCGGCTTACGGGCATCTCCCCGCTGCCGACAAGTTCATACATCCGGTCGATATTGCTTAATCCAAGAAACTGAAGAATACCTGCGATATGATCATTAAATGGAGTCGGAGTATGAACTTTCTTATAGGAGTTCTGAACAATCTTTTTTCCAAGATCAATCGATTCCTGTCGTCCGGTACTTTTAAGCCAGCGATGGATTGCGCTGCGGGCTTTAAGCGTTTTTACCTCTCTGAGCCAGTCTATTGATGGTTTCTTGGAATTGAGATGAAGTATTTCAATGGTCTGACCGCTTTTAAGTGGTTTATTGATCGGTTCAATTTTTCCATCAACTTTACCGCCGATACAGTGAAGTCCCAGTGATGTATGCACCGAGAACGCAAAATCAAGGACGGTTGATCCCTTCGGTAACGAAATCAGATCACCCTTTGGAGTAAATACGAAAATCTCCGCATGAAAAAGGTCTATTTTGAAGAATTCAAAGAATTCTGTAGAATCGGTGAGATCCTTCTGCCAGTCGATAAGGTTTTTAAGCCAGACCAGAGCTTTATCATCCCTGCTCATCTCTTTTTCGTTGCTTTTGTAAAGCCAGTGCGCAGCAATACCATCCTCGGCAACCTGGTTCATCTCCCAGGATCGGATCTGCATTTCGACTATTGTACCCTTTTCTCCAAATACTGTTGTGTGGAGTGATTGATACCCGTTTTGTTTGGGGGTACTGATATAATCCTTAAACCGCTCCTGAAGCGGAGTCCACATTGAGTGAATAATTCCAAGTACATGGTAGCAGTCGCGTATCGATGAAACGATCACCCTGATTGCAAGCAGATCGTAAATGTCCTCAAATGGTTTGTTACGCTGAACCATTTTCCGGTAGATACTGTAAAAATGTTTCGGACGACCAACGATAGTGGCCTCAATCTTCTCCTCTTCCAGTTTTCTTCGCAACGGAACCACAAAACCGTCAATAATAGCTTCGCGTTCACCTCTGCTTGCCACAACTTTTGAAACAATATCTTTATACTCTTCCCAGTAGAGATGCTTGAATGCAAGGTCTTCAAGTTCCCATTTGATTCTTGCCATACCGAGCCGGTGGGCAAGCGGTGCATAAATATCAAGCGTCTCAGCTGCAATTGCCTTTATTCTGTCTGGCGATAAATACTTTAGTGTTCGTAAATTGTGAAGCCTGTCGGCAAATTTAATGATAATAACCCGAAGATCTTTGGCCATCGACAGAAGCATTTTACGATAGGTTTCCGCCTGACGCTCCTGCCGCGACTTCATCTGAAACGTACGAATCTTTGTCACACCATCAACCAGAACCCCGACTTCCTCTCCGAAGGTTTCAATGATTATTTCACGCAAGATCTGTGTATCCTCAATGACATCATGTAATAATCCGGCTGAGATTGTGACGGGGTCAAGTTTCTGCTCTGCAAGAATGAGCGCTACTGCAACCGGATGTACGAGAAACGGTTCCCCCGATTTACGAAGCTGATTCTTGTGTGCATTAAATGAAAAACGGAATGCTTTCTCTATAAGTTCAGTCTGGATTTTTGGATTGACTTCCTGTACTTTACGAATAAAAGTAGCAGTTGCATCATCGATAGAAGCTGTAGGTAATAAAAGTGATGGATCCATATATACAGAATATATAAAATTACGCGGAGTTTGGAAAGTGGGCAATAGAGTTCTGTCAAACTACAGCAATTAGTTCAGGCCGATTAATTCCAGTCTGTCTTGTATAGATAAATTACGACAAGAACAACAGGAACGAATTCTTCTGGCTTCTCCTGCCTGTTATTCCGTACCGGTTGTCGAGGTTGAACTGAGATTTCTGGTTGATGAACTCGTACAATGCAGTGTATATGTTAAGTCACTTATTGTTGAAGAATAGAGCATATTGATTTTAGTATCTTTATCCTCGAAAATAAATGTACCTGCTGCCGCATCGCCATCGACCGCACCACTATACCCAAACGGAATTGAGTAGGTTGTACTATATTCATAGGTACCATTCGGAATACCGGAAATGGTTTTTGTTCCTGACGGCGGGATTGTATGTATTTCCGCTCTGAAATTTATATAGATGCTTCCACTTGCAAGATTGGTGATTTCAACTTCGTTTTTACTTGCACAACCGATACATAACAGTGCCGCAGCGGCAATTAATGCATATCTGATCATAATACATCCTTTCAGGTATGGTCACAAAAAAAATTATAGCGTCGCGGCAATTGAAATGCAATGGTAAATTGTATCATGAAGCAGGAGTATATGTAGAAAGGTGGTATTGATCAACGGTTTTGGCCGGTAGAATGTCTGCAATGCCTTACTATTGCAGACATTCATGCAGGGTTTTCATTCAGCAGGTCATGGTGCTTTTTTAATCTTGACCTGCTTGACTTTCAGCCGCCCTGACTTGATGATATTATCATTGATTTTCCTTGGTATCTCGGCACAAACGCCTTCGGTTATCTTACCGTTAAGGACAAATGTACCGCTTGAATCAAACGGCGATGGCTGACTGGATAGACAGTTGCCAATATTGATATTGGAAAGCCACTTAGATGCATCAAGGACAACTTTTATGTCGGTGCTGTCGACTCCACTTATGTACACTTGTGAACTGTGGTCGTAGTCGACACTTACATTGAGTGAAAGGTCAAACCGGAAAGGATAGTCATTGTTTTGATGACGAAATGTACCACTCAGAAAAATCGAATTCTTATTAGGTTTGTTTTCAATAACAATGCGCACTCCGGTGTAATTCGCGTCGGGAAGAAGGACAAAACCGAACAGGGAATCCGATATGCCGGTAATAGTATTAAAAGTAAATGGTCCTTCAAGAACGACACTTTCATTGTCATTCCGTAATGGCGAAATCAATGTCATGGCATCGATTTTAGGTTTATCCTCCGGATTGTAGATGAAATGGATCCGCTTTACTATGATAAACGATGATGTAACATTGAAAATTGTGTTGTTGCTGTCAGGTATGATAATATCATTGACATCAGTAGATTTACCTAATGATACAGCTGGTGTGGTATCCTGTGCAATTATGGCAAAGGTCGTCTTGCCTGGATTACCGGTACCCGCACCACCTGCAATTGACGATGTTCCGCAGCTGATGCAGAGTGTCAGGCTGGCACATAGAAGTAACAAACTGAAAGTGTTAATTCTTTTTGTCACAGTTATCGTCCTTTGACATAGGGAACATTTGAATGTTAACCTGCATCACCTGCTCGACATCATGCATTTCGTTGGCGAAAGAGAGCAGATCACTCCAGAATGTCTCAATCATGCTTTTGAGCTCAGGTACCTTTGATTTCGGAAAGCCCAGCGTAACAGCACGGACATCACGCTGCTGTGCGTTAAATCGTGACAATGATTCTTTGCCAAGCTCGATAGTATTAATATGGTAGTTTACTGCAGCAACAGAAAGCACTTCTGACGGCGTACTGATTGTGCGGTTGGTTTGTTTCCAGTGGCTGCTGTTTTCATCATAGATGATAAGGCCAAGGGTCTGAAGCAGTGTAATACCCTTTTTTACCTGTGCAAGTGTCACTGACGGAATAATGCGGTCGGCGATCCACTGTGGATCATTGGTGTAATCTTTACAAGTGACAAGTTCGCGGATGACCGGTATGTACCAGTGTGAGATAAAATCATACTGCTCCTTCTGGAGCTCTACCGCATAGTTCTGGCCGCGAATCTGTAAAATCCGCCGGAAATACTTGTTTTTTTCATCATGAGTTTTCGCATGGTCAAACGCTACAATTGTTTCGAGATACTCTTCCTCTTTTGCACCGAGTTTTAATGATCTGGCCAGTGTGGAAAGCGCATGTGCACTGATATTGAGTTTCCGGTCTCTGATATACTGAAAAAAGTTGGGAGACGTTGAACCGGCCATACGGGAGAATGAGCGGTACGAAAATGATGGCTTCGAAACCTTGAGGTCATCATAGAGTGCGCTGAAATACTGCCGGTAATCAATAAATAGAAAAACTGATATCATAGTATGCACTTTATAATGGATAAAAAAACCGATAAATCTCCTTTCACAAATATACTAACAAAATTACGATTAATATATAAAAACTTTATAAAATGTAATTAGCTTGTACAGTTTGTATGCATTAAAACACTGATATATAATTATATATAAAAATAAAAAACATTTTTATAAAAATATTTTTGTACAATCAATTAAATTGGATTATATTATCCACTAATGCAGAACGTTTTGGTTTTGTCACCTTTTTTATGGCGTATACTATGCATAACCTTCGAAAATTGATTGCACTTCTGATAGCATGCACGTTATCATTGTCCGCTGAAGTCTGTGAGCTGGTTATTAACACCTGCCCGGAAAATCTTGATGGTCAGACAATTGAGGTGTCTGATAAGGTCGTTGCGATTCAACCCCGGATACGTGCCTGCAATGCAAGCAATATTATTGAGGGAGTTATTCAGGATAAAAACCCGCCGTCAATTGTTTTTGTCATTGATCATTCATACAGCATGATGGGACTTGGTAATACCTATCCGGGAAATGATCCGTTCGGAGCACGCTTTAAAGTTGCCGCGGACCTTACCGATTCAGTGTATGCGAATTTCCCCGATGCGGAAGTCGGAGTGGTGATATTCAGGGAGGTGCTCTATCTCGATCACCGTAACAACCCTTTGTTTACACAGCTTGAAGGCAAGGGTGATCAATCCTATCTTCCACTGGTCGGCCTTGATAAAAAGGTAAACGGGAATACGACCGGTATTCAGGCAATAAAGGAACTGTTACGTATCGATACGCTCAAGCGGTATAACGAGAAAAACCGGCTTAATGTTGTCTGTTCGGATCTTCTTTACAAACCGGAGTTTGCAACAGTCGGAAATACTAATATCAATAATGCATTTGATGCTGCGCTGCAGGCTATGAGCCTGGCAGTAAATCCAAAAAACAGACAGTTTATCATTTTCCTTTCTGATGGCGAACCGCATCCGTTAGGTGATAATTCACAGCATGGCGGGAAGGATCCGTTCAGCTTCCAGCAGGGTATCAATACACCAACAACATTTACCGTTTATCTTCATAATACTGCAACCACACCACCACAGAGTCTTGTTGACATGACTGATAATATTGCTAACAATATGTATTCGCAATCAAACAGGGTCAGTGATATATGGGTGATGAAAAGTGATTATCAAACACTTCTTTCGTTGTCAATTAATCATGTTTTGGGAACAATTCTTACAGTAATATCAGGTGAACCGAAGACTATGGTTGTGAATAACAAGACATCAAGTCTGTTTACCAATGATGAATTCATTTTTTCGGATAATTTTCCGATACAAGATGGCAGTTCACGGTTCCAGATCAAAATAACCTATCAATTAGTCAATAAGGTCAACGGACAGGTCAAAGATACAACAACACAGACCTCTTTTACTGTGGTAAAAAAGCAGAATGCACTTCCGGTTGATGGCATAGAGACAGTATGCAATACCGGTTCCCGTATTGAATTCTATTATAATGGCACACGTATAAACAATATCACAAATGAGATGAAAACGGTGGAAATCAGACTCTATCCGGGGGCGTATCAGGTCAATCCTCCGGTAAAGGTGACCGTTACCAATAAAAACGGTACACCTGCTGATGTTCTCGTGCTGGATTGTAAAACCGAATCGGGATACTACTCTGCGAAATTTGATCGTGAGGTTAACGATAAAGTCATGAATGACAAAAAATTGCAGCATAACAATCCGGATAATATTTATGCGGTGTATAAAAATCAGCTTATCAGTTTCGATAGTTGCAGTACCGTTGTTCCTTTCAGTATGACAGCAGGTACGTCAAGTGGTACGCACTACATTCCGGTAGCGATTAATAATCCGCTGTCGGCAGAATCGAAAATTCCTGATGGCATAAAATCAGAATTTGTAAAGGCAAAGCTCGAGAATTACATCAGGGAAAATTCAATGATCCTCGCTATAGTTCCGGAAGGCACTACCGGTATATCAGGAAATATTAGTGGTACGGTGACTGTGTATGATGTTGTCAAGAATGTTGTTGTTGATAATAAAGAAATGATTTCTGTTGGCGGCCGTCTCTATTTTTTCTGGGATGGAACAAATACTCATGGTCGTAAGGTCGGTACCGGAACATATATGGCACTGTTCTCAATGACCGGTGATAGTGGTAAAAAACAGATTAAATCACTTCGCATTGGTGTAAAACGGTAATGCGTATCAAACTCTATAATGTAACTGTCAAAATTATGAGATGTAAATCAACTCGGGCTGTATTCCTGCTTTTGGTATGTCTATTGGCATTATCAAAAGGTTATGCAGATGGTCTTCCGGGCGAGTATTTACTGAACGACAAGTGGCGTAATCTTTTCATGATGTCATCAGGGTTGACCAATCCGGCATTTTTGACAGAAAAGAATTATCCGTCATTAAGTGGAGTTGTTTCACTTGCACCTGACGCTGTGTCCCGGCTGTGGAATTCGGAGTTAGCTGTGCCGATCGGATTGTATCGTACAATCGGTGTTAGTGTAACCGCCGAGAATGGTCAGCCGGTACAAAATTACAGCCCCGATTTTTTATATGCACCGGTGAGTACTGCCGGTGACGCTGTAAACAATGATAATTATGCAATCGTATTGTCGTATGCATCAAATGCAGCAGGACGTTTCAGCTACGGGATTAATGCAAAACTACTCTATCAAAGCAATTTTGATGATCCTAAGTACGGGGCCGCAGTTGACATCGGAGGTTCCTACCGTCTTATCAATCATCCGTTTCTTGGATATCATCTCGTGGGGCTTCAATTACAAAATGCAATCGCTACTGATGTTTCCGGCGAAAGCAGTATGTCCTATCCAAGAGGGTTGTCGTTATTGTATTCACTGTCTCTGGTTAATAACAAAGTGAAAATTCATGGCAGAGCGGACCTACTGGATATACTGAGTGATAAAAAAGTATTCATGGATAATGAGATCATGGAGAAGACACAATCGGTACTGGCTGATATATCAGTACTTCCTATGCTTACTGTTTCGGGTGGTGTGTATGTAAATGATTATGATACTGTAAATGCATGGATGCTTGGGTTTACCATTAATACTCCGCAGCTCAATAACGGACGTGATATGCTGTTTTCCTATCAGTTGACAAACTATATGGCAGATAATATCAGGGGATCTCATTCTTTATATCTTCGTTTCGAATTCGGGAAACACAGAGAGGAGATGTACGCCCGCAAATTTGCGGAAAAAGCCGATATCCGTGAAAATGAACTTTACAATAAAGCCATGAAACTGTTCTTTAAAGAAAATTACTGGGATGCATATTTTGTGTTTAAACAGTTGCGGGTGACCTATCCGAATTTTTATAAAAATGACAATGCTGCATTTTATTCAGGTCTCTGTATGGAGAATCTTGATTTCAGGGAAGAGGCTGTTAACCTGTTTGACTCTGTAAAATTGCAGTATCCGTCAAGCAGCGTGATTCCGGGAGCTGATCTTGCTATAATGAGAATACAGTATAGGAACGCCGATTACACTGGTGTTGCAGATCAGTTTCAGGTGATTGAAAGATCCAATGCTCCTGACTCTATACGTATGCATGGGTACTATCTCATGGGTCAAACGCTTTTGCTTCAGAAGGAAAATCAAAAAGCGGTTCAGTATCTCAACGTACTTCCGGAGACACATCCTGATTACTGCTTCGCACAATTCAGCGCAGCTGTTGCACGATACAGAAACGGTGATGAATTCGCTACTGTAATGAATCATATAGAAAACTGTATTGGTACTGTGTCAACGGGCAAGGAACAGGATGAGATAAAGAACAAAGCATATGTTTTTGCAGGCATGATCTACTACGAGGAAAATGTACTGTCGAAAGCTGCAGCGGCATTTAAACTTGTACCATCGTCAAGTGCATATTATCAGGATGCTCAGCTCGGTTTTGCATGGGCAGCAGTAAAATCCCGTCAGTGGGGCGATTGTATAAGTGCCGGCGCAGCACTGACTGGCGCAACAGACAGAGTTGTTCTTAAGGCGGAAGGTTTTTTACTGCAGTCATATGCGTATATGATTCAGAAGAAATATAATGATGCTTTGGCTGCTCTTGAAAAAGCAGAAAAAACAGTAGGCAATTACTATGGACTTTCGGATGACACGCTGTTCAGTAAAAAGTTCATGTATGATAATGTACGGATGACCTATAAGAATCTTGGAGAACAAATCAAATCCGATCAGGTAATGCCGGATAACACTGCGCTGCTTGAATCAATGCATCGGGAACAGTTGTCACTCAAACGTCAGATTGATTCATATATTGCTTTCAATGATGAGTGTTTGCGGTTGTCACTGTTTAATCTGACACTCGAAACCGTGAAAGAGGATATTGAATTTACACTGTCGAAACTTAAAAAAATCATGTTTATAAACAATAAAAGTGTTCAGAGTGCAATTGATAAGGATAGAGAACTGGATGAAAAAATAGATCAATTGAAGAATCAGGTAGATAAACTAAAGAAATCAAAACCATAAAAGGGGGGAGATTTTATGTTAAAAAATATGTTGATGATACTTTCTGTTTTGGCTATCGGTGTGCAAGCAGATATTATGGTTAATTTGTCAGGTATTGTCACAAATACTGCCGGGAAGCCATTGGCGAATGCAATAGTATCACTTGAAAAGGTATCACTGGTTACCGAAACCGGAGCGTCGGGACAGTATTCATTTTCAACGACCATTGGCGTAAAGAAAAATACTCCGGTTGTAAAAACTGAAAATTTTACAATTAAGAACGGGACCCTTTTACTGAGTAATACTTACAAAGGTGTATATTCAATCGGGGCTTTCAGTCTGAATGGAAAATGTATATGGAAATACCAGGGTGAATCGGTACTATCGGGTACTACGGTTGCCCTGCCGAAACTTACTGCACCGGCACTGTTTAAAGTAACTATGTCAGACTATTCATATATAGTCAGGGCCAACCGGACAAATACCGGATATACTATTGTGTCAAAGAATGCTGATGGCGGTAATTCTGTGAAAAGGGCACAGTCGTTAAATGTTCAGGATACAATTCGTGTATCAAAAGCAGGATATAAGGCAAAGCGTTTACCACTTGAGAGTCTGACCGGTATCGTGAACATAACGCTTGACACATTAATAGCAGATTCTATAGGCAGGTTTTATCTTGACGACGGCTCGTATGATCGTATCGCAAAATACGGGGAAGCCCAGTATTTCTGGGGAACTCTGGGGGGAGTGGAGCAGCCGCTTGTCAAGATAACCCATGCCATTTCCGCAGATGTCGTTGATATTGAGGTCGTGTTCAGTCCGTACTTTGTTGATAATACCTATGGTGAGAATGCAATCGGCTGGGGGAGCAAAGGACATACCTTTAAAGATCTGTGGCATAGCGACCATGTTGCTCTTGGTCTCCAGAATGGTGCCGGTGATACTGTTTTCTCCGGAAAACTGGATTTGATCAGCGCATCAACCAAAGCAGAATCAGGGTATGCCTGCCTTGGCCCGTTTGGCGGTGAAGGTGCCATTTACAAAGGAAATCCATCAGATATTGTATCGTTTGGTAATTCCCTTGATGACAACCTTAATTATTTCGGGTATAATTTCCAGACAGATTCACCAAAAACTGATGAAACCTATAAAGTCAATCCTGATTATCCGTACTGGCAGTACTATGTAGTCTACAGGTTGACATTAAAGAGAAGTGCATTTGGGACCAGCGGGTTTGGAAAGGCAACAATGACCAGCGTGCATGCATCGCCATCAAAAGACAGAGAAGGCACAATTATGGTTGTTGAAAAAGATCCACCAGTTCCGAATACACCAGATGATGTATTCAGATTTATTCTGCCGCCGGTAGTACTACCGCCGGTAATTGACACTATTGATGTTGATTAAAAAGGAAACATGATAGTTAAGTGATAGATTGTTGTTAGTTGTTAGTTGTTAGTTGTCTTCTCTTCGTGATTGCTGACTCAACGATGGAATACCTGTGATCCCCACATTTCAGGCTCCGGAATTGAGCAGCAATTTTTTTATTTACTATTGGAAATAAGCAGAAGGGCAGGTCACTCCGGATATGTGTTTCCAGAGTGACAATGTTCATCTAAAGTGTAAACTCTCCGTTTTCATAAATAACTTTTTTACTGCCATCAGGAAGCTGAGCAGTAACCACACGGTCTGATGTCGCAATGATATCAGTGTGCTCAGGGGAGTCGTTATAGCCGAGTGCTTCAAAGTCGGCATCAGTCATGTCTTTTGGATCCGTCATACAGGCATCATGGTATGCTTTACCGATTGCGAGATGGGTATTACCGAATTCACCTCCGAAGTTTTCATCAAAGAGGGTATTCGCCATGAATTTGTTGATTTTAGAGAAGCGCCGGTCAGTTAGCGAAAACTCACCGATTTTGTCTGCATTTTTCTGTGCAAGCATCTCACGGAGAAGATTTTCATTTTCAGCTGCTGTTGCTTTGACAATAATACCATTTTTAATCTCGAATTGAATATCACGAATAATGTTACCGTATCTGTAAAGTGGCAGATCAAAGAAAATCGTGCCATCAACACCGCGCCAGTCCGGTGATGTAAATATTTCGAAACTTGGAATGTTGCGTCCACGTCCGCCAAGCCATTTGCGGCGTTCCCCGATGTGAACCAGGATGTCGGTGTTCTTTGCCTTGACATGTACTTTTTCTATTCTCATGTCGTTAAGCTTTTCAAGAATGTCCTGCATCTCTGATGTCACTTGTTTCCACTTTGCCACTGGATCATTTTCATAAAGGAAACATGCGCGGTTGATCTGTTCCCAGTATTCTTCTATTGACATATTGGCTTCTTTTGCACAGCCATCAGTACCATACATGCAAAGTGTCCATGTGAATTTGCCCTGATCTTCCTTTACGTCAAGCCAGTCGCGGAATGGTTTTGTGCTTCTGCTGGAAAGTATCACCTTTCGGGGGTCTGCTTTTGCGAGATACAACGGGTCGTCTTCAGCGAGAATCCGTACGTAGTGATCTATCTGGTCTGCAAGTCCTTTATAAAACTTTTCAGGAAAAAACCCCACTTGTTCATCAGAACCATCCTGAAGCTGAATCAATTTAAAATCATCATCCTGAAGAATCACCAATGGAAATCCGCCGCTTTTAAGAATTGCGCGTGAAATCTCCTTTGCAAGAGGAATACCGGCTGTTTGACTTGCAAGATAAACAACTTCGTTTTTTCTGATTCCATTTCCATCATTGAGTGCAAAATTTATCAGTACTTTTGCATATTTTTCGAGTAGCTCTTTTGACGGTATATACATGTAACGTCCCTTTCTTCGATATAATAAATTGTAACAAAAATTCCAGAACTGTTGATGTATAATGAAGGTAATTAGAATTTATTAATATAAATAATACCGATGTACTGATAAGGTTTTTCTATAGTTGCCGGAAAAATCATATAAAACTATACATTACTACCCCTGGAAAATCCAGAGTACGGATGCAGTTTTCGAAATAGCGCCAAAAATGCCTAAAAAGCTGTAAAAACCTGATCGCAGGATAAATTCATAAGGTCGTAACCGGTAATTATTCTCTGTAGAGAATGGAATATTGGTGAAGAAACATTATTGTTGTAGTGGAAGGTGCAATACTTCTGTATATTAGCAATAGATATCAAGTGCGGATACTGATTTTTACACTTAAAATTTCTCTCCCGTGAGGAATGTCTCTCCCCTCCTTACGATGGCACCATTATCAGTTTTAATGGTGCCTAATTTTTATGGTTATGATTTCATGGATTATGGATGAATTCAGGCGGAACAATGATGGCCGATCGTCTGTTTAATCTGGTGTGTCAATTGAATCATAACCGTCCATTGCTTTGGAATACGCGTACCAGTCAAAGGGTTCACCGCACTGGAACGAGTTATTACCGGCTTTTTTTGAAGCGGACGTCATTTCATCCGTTTTTTTTAACAGAATCTGTACCATAGCCTGAAAATAAAGATGTGGCAAAGGATGCGGGAATTGTGAAATATCTATTGTACGGGCATTAAGTGAAACAATTCCCATGCTTCCTGATAACGCGTATACTTCACCGGGGCCATAAATTTTTTCCAGTACAAGAGACTTGATTATCCGGTCTCCCACCGTTGTCGCACCAATAATTTCTGTTTCCGGAAGTGCAATGATAAATTCATCACCGCCAATGCGGCCGGCAAAATCACCGGTGCGGATTGATTTTTTCAAAACTTTCCCCAACAGTGCCAAAGCCCTGTCACCTGAAGCACGTCCTGCAGTATCATTGATTTTCTTTAAATTGTCAAGATCAAACTTGATAATTGAGAGCGGGGCGAAGGAATGAAATGCACTGCGTAACTCTTTGGTCAATAACTGAACAGCATAGCGGTGTATAAATACTCCAGTCAATGGATCACGTGTAGCCATTTCGTAAAGTTGCGTATTCTGAATTGCAACAGCTGCCTGATTTGCGAAAATGTAAAGCATCTCAAGATCAGTATCCTGCTGAATGTTTTCATCAAGATAGATGAAACCAAGTGCTGTTTCGCCGACACGTAACGGAATAAAGGTGCTGTTACCGGCATACCTCACCTTACCATCATTCAGGATTTCGGTAACAACCGATACCCGTGTAGCATCAAGAACATCTTCCATGATAACTTTTCCGGAAAATCTCCCGATACCGGCATGAATCCGTAAGATCATGTCATCCTTAAGCATTGCCAGAAAACCTTCGCAGGTTACATGCATATGTTCGGAATTGCCACGCGGTATTGATGCCAGAAATGAGTTGCTGAACCCAAGCAATCCACTCAACTGCCATAGGATTCCCTGCAATAAATCATCAAGCGGTTGAATTTTATGCATTTCCGGAGTGATATCAAGTATATAGTTCAGGCTCTGTCTGCTTTTGTTAAGTAAGGAAACAGTATATGCAGACTTCAATCCGACATCAACCCAGAGGAGTAATTTTTCGGTACCCTCACTTTTATCGTAATATCCCTGAATATTCAATCGCCGAAGAATTTCCCGCGGTGGATTCTCGCTTGAATATCCTGTTTGTAAAATAATCTGAATACTGCTGCTTAACTTTCGCATCTCGGCAACAACTTCCTCTCCCGTCATTTCGGGCATGAAATAGTCGAGAAGAACAAGGTCGACAGTATGCATATGCAGTAATTCAAGTGCTTTTTTTCCGCTATTCGCTACGTATACCTTATGTCCTTCATGTTCAAGAACAAGCCGGGTTGCTTCAAGATAGTCCAAATTGTCATCAACAAGAAGAATTGACTTACCGGTATTTATCATTTCTTTATATTTTCGCGCCATTTAAAACAGATCCTTTCAGATTGTTCTTGATACAAAGAGTGAATACTGTACCTTTGTTTACGGTACTTTCCACATTGATTGAACCTCCGAAATCAAATGTAATGATTTCGTAAACAATAGAGAGTCCTAATCCGCTTCCTTTACCTAATGGTTTTGTGGTAAATGATGGATCAAATATGTTGGAAAGATTCCTGGTGTCAATGCCACATCCGTTATCTTCGATTCGAATTACAGTTCTATCGTTATCATAAGGAGCAACAGTTACGTTAATTACTCCATCCGTTCTGCTGCCTATTGCATCAAAGGCGTTGGTGATCAGATTGGTTATTACCTGGGTAAATCTGGTTGGTGATCCGCATATTTGTGCGCATTGTTCACTCTGACGTACCTCAATTGATACATGTGCATCATAAATCGCATGGCTTAAAAAGGTAATGACGCTGTTAATGATATCAACAATGTCAAATGTTTGTGTTTCAACACCTCTGACCTCACGGGATTGTGCCTTGATACTGCGGATAAAGTCTGTTGAACGGATTACCGCCTTATTTGCCAGTGCTGCCAGATCACTTAACTCATTGACAAATGTCTTGCGATCAAGCTGTTTTTCCATATCAAACAGCCTATAGGGATTCTGCAGCATGTTTTTTAATTTGTCAATAGATGATGAAAGTGTTGAAATGGGTGTATTCAATTCATGAGTAATACCGGCAGTAAACCTTCCGAGTGATGACATCTTTTCAGATGCAAGTATGCGTTCATGATTTTGCTGAAGCTGCATAAGAACATTTTGGAGTTCTATTGTCCGCTTGTTTAACTGGTCATTGGTTACAGCGAGTGATTGTGCCTGCATGGATGAGGTGTGATCGGTAATTTCTTTTTTTCTTGACAGACACGCCGACCATAGCGATGCACTCAGTTGTGATGGATACAATGTGTAGAAAAATTCATCAAGTGATCCGATTTCGAATAAGGTAAATCCTATCTGATTCTCGCCAAAAAACAGCGGTTCAATGAAAAAAACAGAACTCATGTTTGTACATGGTGCCGAATCAGGCAGGATATCGCTGCTTGAAAAGGAAATTCCATTTTCAGGAAGTGTAATGGATTGTTTTTCATTGTATGCAAAAACAAGCCTTGAACGATCAAGCGGTTTCAGGGGATCATCATAGAGTGATAGATAAAACGATGGAAGACCTGTTTTTGGAAGTACTATCGACAGGTGATTAATGATACAATCAAGATTACCATTTTTTATGAGACCATTATTCAAGGAATTAATGAAAGACATTCTATTTGTCAACTGTATCTGCGCCATTTTATAGGCAGTTGCTGCGATATCACCTATTATTACACGACCCTGATTAATACATTCAGTCGCATACTGTAAATTGTCTGATGGTACAAAATCCGGAAGGCTTTCTTCGAGTATGTTCAATGCAAGATGCCACTGCATATATGCATCCTTGTTGGTAACAGTTTCCCGGAGTAGTATACTGAACCTGTGAATGAAGCTGTGTCTGGTGAAATCGTTAATCTGTTCGCAGAAACATTGTACAAATCGTTCAATGATTTCGTCCGATTGGGGAAAATTCAGCAGCCTCAGTTTTTTTAAGATGTCCTTTTGATTTATTTCACAAGTGATATTTTGCGGTACTTTTGCATTGTCAATTACGATGCTTTCAGGAAGCTGGTCGACAGCCTGAATTCCTAATGATTGACAACCGCAGCTTTTGCGGAGAACAAGTGATGGTGGAATGATTATATCATGATCCGGTAATTCATCACCATTGAAAAAGTTATTAAGAATTTTGACAGCATGCCAGCTTCGTTCATAGGGCTTCATTGAAACGGTTGTGAGCGTCGGAATACAATATTCAGTGAAAATGCTGTTGTTAAATCCGACAACGCTGATCTGATCAGGTACGGTTATTTTTTGATGTGCCAGTTCATGCAGCGCTCCTGTTGCGAGCAGGTCTGACGCACAGACGATAACATCAGGTTTGTTTTTTGATTTTGAGAGTAATGACCGGATTCCTTTTCTTCCGCTGTCAAACGACCATGCAAGCGGTTCTGTAATAAACGATTCATTGACAGAAATGTTATGTTCTTCGAGTGTCTTTCTGAACGCTGCAAGACGAGCCTCTGCATCTTTGCTTTCAACAGGACCACGAATAAATCCGAAATTCCGGTAATTATGGTCATGTATCAGATGGTCAAGTAATTCATACATACCGCAATTGTTGTCAATCAAAATATTAAGGGTGTCATCAACCCCGGAACCAACGTTGATTATTGGAAAGTGAAATTTTTTTTTACAGCGCTCAAAAAGTTCCATTTTCTGCTGAAAAGTACGCAGCGAATCGGAATGAATTATCATGCCGTCAATTTTTATATCGCTGATCAGGTCAAAAATAATATCACCGGATTGTTCCGGTATGGCCTGACTGCTGCTGTTGTAACTGCTGTTGAAATATGCTCCCTGAAAACACAGAACGTTGTTATTGAATTGTGATGCGGCATCAAAAATACCATGCAGGGATGAGCTGAACTGACCTGACCAGAATACCGGTACCACTATGGCAATTGTTGGTTGTGTTGAATGTAAAAAGTTTTTCATGTTACATAATCCGGTTTTTCAGATAATTCTGTTTTCTGTTATTGCAGATTCCCGGTACATGGAGTAGCTTTTCATTGCATCTGAGAAAGTCATCCAGGAAAGTAATTCTCCTGCTTCAATACAATTTTTACCTTTTTTCTTTGCACGGTACATTGTTTCGTCAACCCTGGCCAAAAGGTACTGTATCATAGCCTGAAAGTAAACATGTGGTACGGGATGCGGATAGTCATCAGCATTTATCTCAAGAGGCATAAGTGTTACTATGCCAAGGCTTGCTTTAATGGGATAGACCTGGCCGGGCCCGTATACTTTTTCCTCGTTGATCATCTCGATAATCCGGTCTGCCACATTTTTAGCGCCCGCTTGATCGGTTTGAGGCAGTACAACCGTAAATTCATCACCACCATACCGTCCAACCATATCATTTGAACGTGTTGCCCTGCGTAAAACTTTTCCAAGCAGTGCCAATGCCCTGTCGCCGGCAGGGTGTCCGGCATTATCATTGATGAGTTTTAATTCGTCAAGATCAAGTAGAATGACACTGATTGATGAATGCGTATGAAAGGCAGTGCGAAGTTCTTTGGTCAGCAGTTGCAATGCGTAGCGCCTGATGTTGACACCTGTCAATTGATCACGTGTAGCCATATCGTAAAGATGTGCGTTTTGAATAGCGACTGCGGCCTGATTTGCGAAGATGTTAAGCATGTCAAGATCTGTTTCTTCCACGATGTTTTCATCAAGATAGATCACACCAAGCCGGGTATTGCCTATCTGTAATGGAATCATGGTGCTTTTTTCATGGTAACAGATACGTCCCTCAGCAATTGCATTGGTAACAACCGATATTTCGTTACTGTCAAGAACATCCTCAAGAAGTACTTTCCCACTGAAACGTCCGATACCAGCATGAATTCTTAGTGCCATATCCTCCTTGATAATTGCCAGAAATCCCTCATGAGTGGAATTTACAAGTTCTGTCTGTTTTTTATTCGGAAGAACCGCAAGAAATGAATTCCCAAAACCCAGCAGACCACTGAATTGCCAGAGAATACCCTGGAACAGTTCATCGAGTGGCTGAATTTTATGCATCTCCGGAGTGATATTAAGGATATAGTTCAGTCCCTGCTTGCTCTTGTTAAGAAGTGATACCGTATATGATGCCTTCAGGCCTACATCAACCCATAACAGTAACTTTTCCGTTCCCTCGCTTTTGTCGTGATATCCCTGAATGTTGAGTCTTTTTAAAAGGTCTCGCGGAGGATTTTCACTTGCATAACCGGTTTGAAGAATTATCTGGAGGCCGGGATTGAATTTTCGTATTTCAATGACAGTTTCTTCACCGTTCATTTCCGGCATAAAATAATCAAGTAATACCAGGTCTACTGTTGTTTTTTGTAAAATGCGAATCGCTTCTTTGCCACTGCTTGCTTCAATTACCGTATGACCATCATGTTCGAGTACAAGTTTTATTGCCTCAAGATATTCCTGATTGTCATCAACAAGGAGAATGGTTCTTCCACTGGGTTGTTCCGACTTGTATTTTCTGGCCATTTTAAATACAACTCCTAAATGGTTTTCAGGTGAAGATAGAACGTGGTTCCTCTGTCCGGTTCGCTGCTGACAGAGATACTCCCGTTGAAATCATCAGTAATAATTTTCTGGACAATAGGCAAACCAAGACCAGTACCCCGTCCGAATGACTTTGTTGTAAACAGGGGTTCAAAAATTTTATCGATGTTTTCTTTCGATATTCCACAACCGGTATCGGCAATTGAGACTGTCAGATCGCGGTTGTCAACTTCTAATGAAATAGTGATAAGCCGTATCCCGGAATGTTCAAGAGCATCGACAGCATTTGTCAGAAGATTGGTAAATACCTGTATCATCTTTTCCGATGATCCCCTGATCATTACCGGTTCCCCTGATGCGTTCAGTTCCACTTTACAAAGAGATTGCCTGATCGAATGGTTCAGGAATCTGGTGACACTATCGATAACCGAAAGCAGATTGAAATCAGGATGCTCCGGAGTTTTACTGTTACCGGTCTGTTCCTGAATGCTTTGAATATAGTTTACAGCATATAAAACAGATTTTTCTGACAGGTCAACGGCTTTCAGCATATCGCCGATAATTTGCCTGAGATCCTCTGTTCCAACATCCGGATCGTCAATTGACATGTTGAGCTCGTTGATTAAAAGATTCATTTCTCCGACGGATGCCCATATTGTTGCGAGAGGAGTGTTGATTTCATGGGCAATACCGGCTGTGAGCCGCCCAAGCGATGCCATCTTTTCGGCAACAAGCAGTTTATCTTTATTACGTTCAACCTGCTGAAGCGCAAATTCAAGTTCTGATGCCCGATCCTGAAGCGCTTCATTATATTTTGCGATTTCATTAGACAATGAATTCAACATTGATTCATTTTTATCAATGTTACTTTTTAACCGGGAATTCCATAGTGCAGCACTCAGCTCTGCAGGGAATAATTCATAAAAAAAACGATCTTTTCGTCTCAATTCAAAAAGAATATACCCGATTTGATTGTAACCATAAAAAAGCGGTTCGAGAATTAATGACTTGAATTGACTCATTGGTATGAACTCTTCTGGTAAAATCTGGCCGGAACTGAATCGTACACCTCCTGTTGGTATTGTCAGTCTGCCGGTTCTGTTGTATGCCAGTATCAGGTTTGAGTATTCAAGCGGTTTTTCTGGATCTTCGTAAAGAACAAGATAACATGATGAAAGACCGATTTTGTGTAGATCGTGTACGAGAAGATCCAGAATACAGTTCAGCTCGATGGTCGTATTTAACGAGTAATTCAATGTACTAATCGCTACATTACGTTCCTCAATTTGAAGTAAGCATGCCTTCTGAATCTGTTCATTGGTTTCACTCAGGTGTATTCGTGCTTTTAAAATCAATGCCCGATTGATAGTAATCCGATTATTGTCGGTAAAGTGTTCAAGAGAAAGATCCAGCACGCTTAACGCATCATGCCATCGTGTTATATCAAAACCATCATTTACATAGTTATGAATAATGTCGTTGAAAACGGGTAAGAAACGGACCTCTTTTGTATTGGTGATCGTGCCTATAAACGCATCAACAAATGTCTCACACCATCCCATGCTCCTCTGGTTTCGGGGTGTATCCAGTGCTTTAAACACCTGTTCTATCATCTGCTCACGCATTGCGAATTTGTCAATAGTGCCACTTGTCCTGACCGTGATATCGCATCTGGTCCTGAATGCGGTCTCGCTTGCCCTGGCAGCTCCTGATAAACAACCACAAGACTGCCGTAGTACTATCGGGGCGTCAACAGAATAATCACTGCGTAAGTCAATTCCGTTAAAATGATCAGAGAGTATCTTGATTGCCATGCACCCGCGTTCATATAGGTTCTGATCAATTGTTGTAATGGAGGGCGTTGCTGCTTCGGCGATAAAATCATTATTGAAACCAATTACTGCAGTAGTATCCGGAACATTGACATTCAGGGACCGGAGAGCATCAATAACACTATGTGCATCAGAATCGTTACTGCACAGTATTGCATCAATTGCATTGTTAGTATGGGCCATTAATTTAACCGTTGCTGTGTATGCTGGTTTCCCGTTCCAGACACAATTTTCAGAAACCAGAGCCTCATCATAGTCGATGCCAAACTCTCCAAGCGAACTACGATAAGCCTCCAGACGTGCTTTAGAATCGGGATCATATATCGGGTCGCAGATAAACGCTATACGCCGCTTGTGATGAACTTCAACCAGATGGCGTATCATTGTTTTAACCGCATTGGCCGTATCAATGGTAATTCTGAAGATACTCCCGGTTTCAGAACCGATGCATATGGCCGGAACCGGATCAAATTCTTTACAATATCGAATGAGCTCGGTTTTGTCTGAACTGTGTTTCAATCCTTCAGTAACAATTATTATTCCGTCAATAGCCTGCCTGCTGAGAAGTTTATAGACGATAGTACCCGGTTTATCAGCGGGAGATTCCGGCGTTTCAAAACTGTCGCTTTCGCTGTGGTAATACCCTTGTATCAGAAGCAGATTCATCCCATACTTTTCTGCTGCGTCCTGAATACCGTGATAGAGCTTGAACAAGCTGTCCGACCAGAAGTATGGAAATGCTACGGCAATCGTGATGTCGTTATGACCCGGGATCTTAAACAATATATTCTTATTTCTCATATCGACGATCCGGCTTCCGGTAGCTTGTTTTAAACTTTAAAACCACTCACCATTACATAATTACAAAATGGTATGTAAATTGATAACGTAATAATAATAAATAAGATACGAATTTCATATCCATGATCAGCCCCGATATCTGCGAAAAGCCGATCGTTTGCCTGACTTCAATTTTACCAATATTACAATTTTTAAGCAATGTTTATACAGGAACTTATAAAAAAACAGGATTATACCGGAAGGCAGCGGCTTATACGCGCGATCATAAGAGATATAATCCTAAAATCCGCAGTTGAATCGTGATGCTCTGCGCAAGCTATTGTCACATCTTGCATTGCAAAAATGCTCACCATACTGCACCGGGTATGCCTGCGCTTTTTGCAAAACAATCTGTAACAATATCTTGTGCATATCACTCACGCTCAACCGTGGAATTTAGGATAATTACCTGAAAAAAGGCAGGGTGATGCGATTGGTTGCTATCGGGAGCGGGTGTGGCGATGATATGACTGTTGTGTACCTTGATATGGAGTGTCTGATTATCTGTTCAGGCAGTGTCTGCAGCAGTTTCTGTTTATTTTGAATAAATATGCTGAATCCCCAGTCCGTCAATTGTAATACCTTTGTCAGTAACGGTAATACGTGATACGGTGGCATCCGGTAGTGTACGGCCCAGCAGGTTGAAACCGGATACCGGGTGATTGTAAGCAGTGTTTTGACGTGAACCTGCCATACCCGCTTTGATGTCTGTAGCGTTACATGTACCATCAGAGACAGCAAGATTTTTATTGGCACCTGCAGTTTTTGCAAGAATCTCCCGGATGCACTCTGCTTTGTCAAGAGTGTAGGTGTAGGGTATACTGATTGATGTTGTGGAAACAACATTTGGCCCGGCAGGAAATTCATCGTTAGCCGGGGACCATGTTACATTATTTCCCCAAATATTGCCCTTTACATCCCAGTATCCCATATCCGTTGTGTAGAATGTACCAAGCGGATTATTTGCATTTTCAAAATAATTGTTCTCTGCTTTTATTTTACCGCCAATTCTGGGATTCATTCCTGATTTGGCTAAGCCATCATAGTGATTGTTGTATGAATGTGCAGTTGCAAAACGAAGCAGTGGTGTACGTGATTCGATGTTTTTGTAGATATTGTGATGAAAGGTAACCGGGCCGTTATCCTTGTCGCTGTCACTGGAGCCAACCAGTCCGCCACGTCCGGAATTTTTAAGGATACTGTAGGAAAGCGTGACATACTTAGTGCCATCCTTCATATCAAACAGTGCATCAAAGCCCTCATCCTCACCACCACTTGCTTCAAGGGTACAATGATCAACCCATATATTCGAAACGTTACTTTCCATACCGATTGCATCACCACCGTTGGACGTTGGAGTTCCGGACTTTTTTACATTGCGGATAGTCAGGTTCCTGAGAATGATATTTTTTGCTTCTCTGATGTGGATTCCCAGCTGGTCAAACACCGCGCCGCTTCCGACGCCGATAATCGTGATATTGCTGATCGATTTCAGTTCAATCAGGCCATCTGCGGTGTTGCACATCCCGCTTGCTTTTGCAGTATTACCGTGATTGATTGTACCTTCAACTTCAATAATAATCGGTTCATCCCTTGATGCCCTGCCGCATATAGCCTGGTTTATCTGAGTACCGGTGGTTGCCCGTAATACTTTACCGCCTTTACCACCTGTCGTTCCACCATTCTGACCCGCGAAACCATCAGCAGTTTGTGCAAAGGCACCTGAAAGTAGCACTGCGACCAAAATGGATACACCTATATAAGGTCGACATTGTGATGAACTTTGAAACATGCAAAAACTCCTTATAAAATTAGAACAAATTACCACATGCATTTATCTGTAGTCACTACTAATAATCTAATATAAAAAAAGCGATTATGCCTGCAAATATCAGTAAATATAGTATTTGTATGAGATTTTTACTAAATCAACATAATCTGTATGGATAGTTTTAAAGATCGGTTTTGGTCTTTGTATTGACAACGTAAGTTGTAAATAATGACAATAAATTAGAACATCAAAGGGGTAAGATACGAGAAAACGTTTGTCATCAAAGCTACCAAAATCCACATTCCGGAGTAAAAGGCAAGGTCTGGAGCTTTGGGATTTCATTTCTTGCTACTTACTACTTGCTCCTTGCTCCACATTTCCAAATCTCCCTACTGGATTCAGGCTTCTGAATTCTGGCTTCTTCTCTCCCCCCTTCCCGCTTGACACCCACATCACCATGAATGATTTTCAATTTGTAAAACACACCAAAGTCCCGCAGCGAGCCAGTAGTTGCTTTGTGTTGTTCCGGTACGGTTTCATGGCGACTTGTTAGGCGGTTTATATGTGATATCAGAATAGCGTGTGTACTTTTTTACGCTTTTTATGTCAGGTGACACTGATCGTTAAGGAAACATACAGAGGGTTAAACAATGAACCTTTGGTGTATACTCGAACCCGTTTTTTGCAATTTGGTCACCCCTGAAGATCGCCACGCAAGACAAAAAAGAATTAAAAGATAGGGAAAATAAAAAGATGCCGGTGTTGAAAACTGGAATAACAAATTGGGAGATTTAATGAAAGCAATTGTATGTACAAAATACGGCCCTCCTGAAGTCCCTTTTGGGACGGTAACTTGACTGCAAGGAAGAGGTCCTTCGAACAGTCCTGCGATTGGGTGAGATGTTCGTTTCAGACCGTTTAGCATATTGTAAACGGCACAAATTATATGGTCAACATATGCTAATGTGTGTAACTACCGTCAACGCGCCATAAGCGAAAAGGACTGATACGCTTTACCAACAGGTGCTGGGAAGTGGTTTCGGGAACCTCAACGTGGACCCGACGCGGACAACAGGCTTCTCCGTTAGACAGCACAGGCCTAAGGTATATGGATATGGGTTAACATGATGAGAGGCCACGAAGTAGCCATGAAGCCTCTGATCTACCCGGTTAAGACTTACGTGAGAAGATTTCAGTCCGGATTCCAGTTCTGTGCGCTTGCAATAACAACAGCAATAAAGACCATCATGAATGAGGCAAAGACGATCTGCTCCCGGTGATTGTAGTTCTTTTTTGATACTGCAAGTGTGGGGCTTTTGATCGTGTCGATTACCAGTGATGCCGTTGATGGCAGTACTATGGAACCTACCGGTTGGACCGTTGTGTCTGCCACTGACAGTACAGAGGTCGGTATCGTGTCCGGGGCGGTTGTCTCCCGAACCGGAGCAGCTTCAGATGTAACCGGCTGTTGTTCAGTTGTCTGTGCGTGTAAATGGACACAGACTCCAAACAGGAACGCAAAGAATACTTTATGAAACATATATGTTATCCTAACAGTTTTGACAAGATGGCATTAATCTCTTTCGGATTACCGCTTCCTTTTGTTGCTTTCATTGCCTGACCGACAAAAAAGCCCATCAGTTTTTTATCACCGCCTCTATAGCGTTCAACCTCCGACGGATTTGCATCAAGAACCTGTTTTACCGCAGTTTCAAGAGCCGATGTATCGGAAACCTGGGTTAATCCCTGTTCGTCAATAATGGTCTGAGGATCCTTGTTCTGTTCCTGAATCAGATCAAAGACTTTACGGGCGGCTTTTGCAGATACTGTACCTCTGTCAATGAGTGTTATCAGCGATCCCAGGCGCTTCGGAGTTACTTTGAGTTCGGAGAGTGTCAGTTTCTGATCATTAACAATACGCAAGACATCAACCATGACCCAGTTTGCAGCCTGACGCACATCACACTTGCTTTCGATGACCTTTTCGAAGTAGTCCGCGATCTGTTTATCTGATGTCAAAACTACAGCTGCATCCTGTGCAATACCAAGTGTTTTTATAAACCGCTCTCTTCGTGCGGCAGGAAGTTCCGGCAGTGTTGTTTTTGCATTGTCAATTATCTCTGTTGTGACAATTACCGGAAGAAGGTCAGGTTCCGGAAAATAGCGGTAATCGTTGGCGTCTTCCTTCGAGCGCATCGGGATTGACCTGTTGGCATTCGGATCCCAGAGGAATGTCTGCTGCTGAATTGTCCCGCCTGATTGTAATACTTCAGCCTGGCGTTCTGCCTCGTAGTCAAGTGCCTTTTCGAGGTTGCGGAAGCTGTTCATATTTTTTATTTCGGTTTTTGTTCCAAGTTTTGTTTGTCCCCTCGGGCGCAGTGATATGTTTGCATCGCAGCGAAGACTTCCCTCCTCCATGTTACAATCGCAGATGTTAAGATACTCGAGAATCTGTTTGAGCGATTCGAGGTATGCATACGCCTCTTTGGAACTACGCATATCGGGTTCACTGACAATTTCAATCAGTGGCGTTCCGCACCGGTTGACATCAAAGAGCGATTCCGGCGCCTGATCATGAACAAGTTTTCCTGCATCCTCCTCAAGATGGATGCGGGTAATACCGATCTCCCTTTCACTACCGTCAACATTGATTTTCAAAACGCCTTTACCGCAAATCGGAATTTCGTACTGGGAGATCTGATACCCTTTTGGCAGATCCGGGTAGAAATAGTTTTTACGAGCAAAGATTGAGCGCTGTGCGATCGGGCAGCCAAGTGCAAGACCCGCTTTTACCGCCATTGCAACAGCTTCACGGTTAAGAACCGGCAGAGATCCCGGGAGGCCAAGGCAATTAGGACATCCATGCGTATTTGGCCCATCACCGAACTTTGATGTACATCCGCAGAATAGTTTTGTCTGTGTCAAGAGCTGTGCGTGTACCTCAAGACCAACCACCATTTCAAATTCCACCGCAAACCTCCTCAATTATATAATTATCGAATATTATCTATATTTGTTGGGGCGAATAATAATTCGCCCGTTTTGCGCCCCCGCGTGGGGCGAATGAT
>CAYMGX010000022.1:28588-40407 GCA_964390065.1 uncultured Fibrobacter sp.
TTGTTGGGGCGAATAATAATTCGCCCGTTTTGCGCCCCCGCGTGGGGCGAATGATGATTTTCGCCTATGTTGGGGCGAATAATAATTCGCCCGTTTTGCGCCCCCGCGTGGGGCGAATGATTATTCGCCCGTACAAGGCGAATTATTATTCCTCTTTTTCCATTACGCGAAAAGAAAACCCTTTTTTCGCCAGGCTATCGGTACCGAATGCCGTGGCTGCGTCTTTACTTTTAAATGATCCTACACGTACCCTGTAAAACATCCTGTCTTCAATTGAAAACTCAAGAGTAACGACATCTGGGAAATCGGGCTTTAACTTTTTTTCAAGAACAAGAGCATTTTCCTTTGAACCGAATGCTCCTATCTGAAGTGTATATGTCTTAGCCGTATCAATTTTACCGGATAGTGTATCTGACGCAACTGGTTTTACAACCTGCGCAGAAGATGCCGTTGTACTTGCTATGGTTGTACCATGTTCAGTCTTTTCAAGCAGGAGATCACGCCAGGGGTCAAGTTGTTTTTCAAGGTACAGTACTTTGTCGTTTTGTCCAAGCCTTTTTGCACATTCAATTTTACCGCTCAGTGACGCAACCGCCCAGGGTTTTGTTACTGATGGCTGTCCGGCTTTGTCAAAACAGGAATATGCTTCCTGCCAAGATTTGTGTTTTGTAAACATAAGGCCCAGATGATAATTCGCGATTTCTGCAATAGTGTCACCATATTCAAGTGTCAGGGTGTGCCAGAGCGATTTCGCCGATTCTGTATCACCTGACGCATTCGCGCTGAGCGCCCAGAAATGTTTATAAATGGGCTTGTTGCCATACTTTGATGCACTTCGGTAATTGTCAATTGCTTTAAGATAGTTCGATGATGCACTGTGGTAGTCACCAAGCAGCTTGTAAGCGGCGGCTCTTAGAGAATCGGGAGCAGTTTGTGTTTCGCCGATTGTTTTATATAAGACAATCGCAGTTGAACAGGGTGCAATCTGTGCGTACGCCATCTGAATAAACGGATTGGTACTGTTTTTTTTGTAGGCTGTAGTAAGTCTGGTTTTAGCAGTTTCGATGTCACCTTTGAGTAGTGCGGCCGAACCGATCGCATAGTCGGAGGTATCCACTGCTGCGAATGAGGCCGTTATTAACAGAAAGAACATCATGATACTTTTAATAATCTTCATTGTTTCTCCGGTATGTTTACAAAAAGGTATATGTGCGATACTACTGAGTGTCACATACAAGTGTCATGCCGCTGCTTCGTTTTACGGTACAACGCAGTATATCACCATTGGTATAATGTTCGCCGCTGACAAGTATCCGCTTGCAGCCCATATCCTGACCCATCCAGTATTTTTCCCGTTTATCCTGACGCCCGTTGATCATCACTTCGACTGCAGAACCGATCATTGAGTCATAAATCTCTTTGGTAATCTCTGTCTGTACTTCAATAAGCCGGTTAAGTCTGTCAAGTTTTCCCTGTTTGGGAATATCATCGGTCATTCGTGATGCCGCGGTGCCCTCGCGAACAGAGTAGGCAAACATGAACGCGGTTGTGTATCGCACCTGCTTGACAAGCAACAATGTATCGTTAAACTCGGCTTCGGTCTCTGTCGGAAAACCAACCAGTATATCCGTGGTGATATCCGCATGAGGCATATATTTTCTGATAGTGTCAATTCTATTCAGATAGTCTTTTGATGTATACTTGCGGTTCATGATTGATAAAACGCGGTCAGCACCGGCCTGTACCGGCAGATGAAAGTGCGAGCAGCACTGAGGTGTTTCTGCAATCGTACGGATCAGTTTGTCGCTGCAGTCTTTGGGGTGTGATGTCGTAAATCGTAACCGTTTCAGACCGTCAAGTGCACTGACCTTTACAATCAAATCGGCAAAATCCGTACCAGTATCATTGTAAGAGTTGACATTTTGACCAAGAAGCGTGATCTCCTTTACACCATCATCGATTCGCGCTCTGATTGTATCAAGAATCGTTGATACCGGAATCGAATGCTCATCACCACGCACATACGGTACGATGCAATATGCACAGTAGTTATTACACCCGCGCATCACCGTAATAAATTCGGATACTGATGAATATCTGTGATGTTCCTGATTGTAAAATGAGGAGTGAATGAGATGTTCATTAATTATTGAGTCAAGGTTGTCGATCTCTTTGGCACCAATCACAAGGGATACGCCGGGGACTGTCTCTTTAAGCGTATCACCCATTCGCTGCGCCATACATCCGGTCACCCATAAAAGACTCTGTGGTTTTTTAAGCTTCGAGAACTCCTTGATGCGGGCAATTGCCTTATTTTCCGCGTTCTGACGAACTGTGCAGGTGTTGACAATAATCAAATCAGCATCAGCAACAGATGATGTCTCCACGAATCCTCTTGACTCGAGTTTACGTTTAAGTTCATCACTGTCAGCGACATTCATCTGACAGCCAAAAGTCTGGAAATACACAAATGGCATTGCTAATCCTGTATAATACCTGAAATTAAAATAATCCTGATTGGCGCAGATGGCGTGGATGCAAAACGGTAAGATATTGAGCTGATAAGCATTGAAAACCTCGCAGGCTTTATCGACAGGTGATAAGGTCAAGAGGTTTACAATGCTTTGTGCGCCAGCACATACTTCCTTGCCCTTCAGAACGAAGTGACAACGGTTTGAACTGCTTAACGCTCAACAGATTACGGTTCTGCGCCGCGATCAACTGCGCCAATTAGGTTAATAGAGTAATCAATGTTGAAAATTAATTTTTGCTTGAGGTTACTGTGTATAAGAATGTCTTCGGGTACAGGGTGACTATCAAAAAAGTTGCTGATGACCTGCATTTAACCAAAATTCCGCGGTTGAGCGTGAGTGATATGCACAAGATGTGACAATAGCTTGCGCGCAGAGCATCATGATTCAGCTGTGGATTTTAGGTTTAGTCTGAAATGAGTATGAAACGGGGTGAAATATCCCAGATTACGTAGTTGCGCTCGGCTGGTCAAACCTGATGTGACCTTATTCGGAAGGGTAAGGTACTGAGTTCTGTACTTGTGTCATAATCAAAGCGTATCATTTCACTATCGTGCGGATCTGTATCCACGTAATCTGCGCCAGGCAGTTGAATACGGTAATCCGGTCATGCAATTAAAGATCAACCGTAACGCCCTTCAATGTACTCTGCGGTTTTGGGGTTTTTGGGGCTCAGGAAGAGTGTTTCGGTACGTGCGCATTCAATTACTTTTCCAAGCAGCATAAAGATGCATTCATCACTTGCACGACGGGCCTGCGCCATATTGTGGGTAACAATGACGATCGTGTACTTATTGCGCATCTCGAACATAAGTTCTTCAATTGCCCGTGTTCCCTCAACGTCAAGGGCCGAGCAGGGCTCGTCCATAAGGATAACATCCGGTTTTAGGGGCAGAACCCGTGCGATACACAATTTTTGCTGCTGTTCAAGCTGAAGCAGTGTTGCTTTTGTTGCAAGTTTATCCTTGAGGTTTTTCCAGAGACCGACTTCAGTGAGTGCTTTTTCGACCGTTTCGTCAAGAAAACTTTTCTTTAGTTTGCGACGTTGGTTGTGCAGCTTTAAACCAAACACGATATTTTCATACACCGAAACCGGCAGCGGATTCGGGCGTTGAAAGACCATCGCTACTGATTTACGAAGTTCAATCAGGGAAACATCTGAGTCGTAGATGTTTTTATTAAGAATCAATGTTTCACCGGACGTTTTTACGTAGCTGTGACGTTCGTTGATCCTGTTGAAACACTTGAGCAGCGTTGTTTTCCCGCATCCGCTCGGACCAATAAGGGAAGTAATACGACCATTGCGAATCTGTACGTTGACATCATGCAAAGCCTGGAATGCCCCATACCATAAATTAAGGTTTTTGGTGCGGATACAATAATACAGTGGATCAAGAGTCTTATCCAAAGGTGCCATTTACATATTCCAATGTTTTCTGGTTTCCGGGGTCATCAGAGAATATTTTCTCTGAATCGTCAATTTGCACTATGTCACCATTAAGCATAAACATCGTACGATTGGTAAGACGTTTTGCCTGATAAATCAGGTTGGTGACCAGAATAATTGTCATTTCACTGCTCAATTCCTTAAGCACATCCTCAATACGCATTGTGGTAACTGGATCAATTGCAATCGAGAATTCATCAAGACAGAGAATTTCGGGTTGATGCGACAGAGCGCGGGCAATTGTCAGACGCTGCTGCTGTCCGCCGCTGAGCGTTGTTCCAAGATTGTTAAGGCGGTCCTTGACTTCATCCCACAGTGCTGCCTGCCGCAAACATTTCTCCACGAGACCATCAAGATCGCCCCTGTTGGTAATTCCACTGCATTTCGGGGCAAACGCCACATTTTCATAAATACTGATCGGTAACCCCACCGGCAGCGGTGCAACCATGCCGATTTTCCGGCGAAGTGAATAGATATCCCTTGTTTTCGCAATAGTATCATTGTCAACTTTAATTGTTCCGGAGACTTTACTGCAGGGAATAAAATCAATCGTGCGGTTCAGACACTTTAATAATGAACTTTTACCGGATTGTGCTGGACCAATGATGCCGAAAATCTCATTTTTATAAATATCAAACGATATTCCATGGATTACTTCCCGTGTGCCGTAAAGCAGTCGCAGATCTTCAACGTTGATCGTTTTTACAGTTGTGTCCATTGATCTACCACTTCTTTCTGTTTCTCAGCCATGAACGAAGTGCAATAGCTGTTGCGTTTACAATTAATACAGAGCCGAGAAGGATCACGGCTGTCGCATAGGGAATGGATTCCTTGACATTAGGGACCTGTGTGGTAACGGTGTAAAGATGCATGGAGAGTGCCATGCACTGTTCGTTGAGTTGATACGCAAAGAGATCGCCGCCTTTTATTACTTTGTAAAACACTGCACCGGTAAACATGATTGGCGCAGTCTCTCCTGCTGCACGGCTCACCTGAAGAATTACTCCGGTAAGAATTCCACTGATCGAGTTCGGAAGAACAACAGCCTGGATCGTCTGCCATCGTGTCGCGCCGGTATTCCAGCAGGCTTCACGAAATGACATGGGAACGGACATAAGTGCCTCGCGGGTACTTGCAATAATTACCGGCAGGGTCATGATCGAAAGTGTCATTGATGCAGAAAGGATTGAGTAACCGAAATTTGCTGCGTAGACAAATGCACCAAGACCGAAAAGCGCATGAACAATACTTGGAACACCGGCAAGATTGATCACCGCAAGATTGATCACTCTGTTGAACCAGTTGTCTCTCGCGTATTCATTCAGATAAATCGCTGCAAGAACTCCAATTGGCGCTGCTATTACAAGAGAGATGACAACGAGGTAAATTGTACCAAGAAATGCCGGCCAGATACCGCCATCACGCATACCGTTCTTTGGCAGTGTGGTTAAAAACTCCCAGTTCAGTGATGGTGCCGCGTGATAAATAAGGTATGTAATAATTAAAAAGAGCGGAACAATCATGGCCAGTGACATGCCGCAGAATACCCACTTTGCGAGCAGTTGTGCGCGTTCATTGCGGATTGTCATTGGCGTCTTTATGAATCGTAATTTGTCAACAGACGTCTGAGTAAGCACTTGCTCTGACATTATTTTTTTCCCTTTACTCCACGGATGGCAAAATCGGCAATAAGATTAATCGCAAATGTAATGACAAACAATAATATTCCGGTTAAAAACAGAACTCTGTAATGATCTGACTTCGCAGGTGCCTCACCAAGCTCTGCTGCAATATTGGCGGTAAGTGTTCTGATCGGGTCAACAAGACTTGTCGGGATTGCAACAGCATGTCCGGTAGCCATAAGCACCGCCATCGTCTCACCGACTGCACGGCCTACACCAAGCAGCACTGCTGCCAGAAGTCCGTTTTTTGCAGCCGGTAGAAGCACTCTGAACACAATTTGCCACTTTGTCGCACCCTGTGCAAGTGCAGCTTCCCGATACGAATCGGGGACCGCCTTGAGAGCATCCTCACCAATTGACACAATGATCGGGACGCTCATGAGTGCAAGGATAATACTGCCATTGAGCAGATTCACACCGATCGGAGCACCGGTGACTGCGACAATTACTTTACTCATGACTGTAAGGCCGATAAATCCCCAGACAACACTGGGAATTGCCGCGAGCAGCTCAATGATAATTTTCAGAGACTCCTTAAGCTTCGCGCCGCAGAATTCCGAAATGTAGATAGCAGCACCGATACCAAACGGGAGCGCGATAATCACTGATAAAAAGGTAATACTCAGACTGCCTACTGTCAATGCAAAGGTTCCATACCGGACATTGACCGCTGATGTAGGATACCATGCTGTTGATGTAAGAAATTCCTTAATACTGAAATGCTCACTGAACGTAATTGGTATTGCTTCACGAAATACGAAAAAGAATATGGCAAGTACAAAGAGTATTGCACTGATTCCACTAAGGCGGATAATTAATTCGAGAAGTTTCTCGAGCGAAACAGATAGCAGCGAACGTTTTGCTCTTGTCCGCTTGAAACCGGCTTTAATTGTCTCATTATTCATTACAGTCTGATTGTGCATCCGTTATTGTGCCTTCTTAAAAAACTGATACTATGCCTGAATATATCCGATTAATCATGTGCAATCGCAGAACTCATTACAGGAACAAATCCGTTTTCTGCAACAAGTCTCTGACCATCCTCTGAAAGTATCCAGTCGAGAAACTTTTTTATTGCGCCTTTCGGCTGACCAAGCGTATACATTTGTAAAGAACGTGCAAGAGGGTATTTTTTACTGAGTGTGTTATCAACGGATGGTGAAATGGCAGTATCGTCCGTTTCTTTCATTAATTTAAGCATTTTTATGGTTTCAGTAGCGTAACCCATTCCGCTGTACCCTATCGCTGTTTTTGTAGAACCCACAAGTTCAACAACTTCCTTCGATCCGTTCATATCACATGATCCAAGACTGAAATCTTTATTATGAAGTACCTTCTCCCTGAAAAATTCATAGGTTCCCGAACTGGATTGACGGCTAACGCGGATGATTTTATCATTTTTGACATCAGGAATAGTGACATTAAGCTCTTTCCAGTGGCGAACACGGTTGTCATCACCGTAAATCCGCGCAAGATCCGAAAGGGTAATACTGTCAATAGGACTGTTTTTATTGACATACAGTGCAAGTGCATCAAAGGCGATAATAAATTCAACAGGTTCATTTCCTGTGTTTTTAGTTACCGCTTTCGCTTCATTTTCCTTGATGTTACGGCTGGCAGTAGCAATATCAACAGCACCGCGTTCAAGTGCTGCTATTCCCACTCCGCTTCCGCCACCTGATACCTCTATGTCAATTGATGGGTCAACAAGTCTGAATGCCTCAACCCATGCCTGCACGAGATTTACCATCGTGTCGGAACCCTTGATCTGTATTGTTTCTGAGTCTCCTGAACGTTTGTTACATTGAACAAAAATTAAACAAAACAAAAAAAGTGGAAATAGTATACTGTTTTTAGATAAACGCCGGAATGATTGATTTTTAATGATCAATAGTATATCCTTACTGTTTTTCTGTACCTGAAATAGCTGCCACAAGGTCGTTAATCTGTTCCCTGATAAAAGTGTATGCCGTTTCAAAGGCATCCTTCTTTTCGTCGGCAGTTTCTGCTTTCAATGGATCGTTTACCGTCCAATCAAGAAAGACGACTTTAGGTGAACATGATGGAAATGCGTTGCGGGCTTCTTCGTCAAGGACGATAATAATCTGATAGTGGTCGAGATTTGGAACCTGATGAATCGATTTCGGAGCACTTCGTGAAATGTCAATGCCTTTACTTTTCATAAAATCGACGGTTTCACGATGAATTGACGTGGGGACTACTCCAGCGCTGTTGAATATAAAACTGTTATTTTTATAATCCAGTGCGACCGCTTCGGCAATCTGACTCAGGCAGGAGTTTTGATAATCAACAAATAAGACTCTGAAAAATTCTGATCCGGGATGCTTTGTATACTCGCCGGTGCACATATAGAGCACTTCCATGCAGATGTTACGTGCCTGATCTGAAACACGCTCAAACCTGCGGACAATCGACATAAGAATATCAAGCATGTCGAGACTGATTGTTTCCTGAGAGAATGATACCTTGATCAGTTCGTTGAGCTCAGTTCTCATTGCATCGACAGTGTGCTCGACCTCAATACTTTTACGGGCAAGTGCCTCGTCCTGATTAATGAACGATTGTGATGCATCATGAAACATGGCGAGTGAAAGTTCGCCGATTTCAATGACACCTATTTTTAGATTGTTGTCAAGATTCGGGCAGATTTTCAGCAGTTGACGTGCAATACTTTCCGCATAATCCCCGATAC
Source organism: uncultured Fibrobacter sp. (assembly GCA_964390065.1). Taxonomy (GTDB): domain Bacteria; phylum Fibrobacterota; class Chitinivibrionia; order Chitinivibrionales; family Chitinispirillaceae; genus JAAZBG01. The sequence continues at coordinate 36,962 of CAYMGX010000022.1, forward strand.
GCTCGATTTCGAGATTCACTTTAATCGTACTGTAGGCAAAACGCAAGGGTAATGCAACCGGCTGCTGACGCACCAGAAATTCGAGGCACAGGCGGTCGACTTCCTTTTCTTTTGCGTTAATCTTCTGATCTCTCAGAATAACGGCATAGGCAAGCTGCCGGTTGTCTTCACTTAAGATTTTAATGCAATCTTTTAGTGCCAGTTCTGCAAGTCGGCTCATCTCAGCGATTTTTGATTTTATACGATCGATATCACGTTGAACCGATAGTTCGAGATGCGATTTCATAAAAAAGTGCATCCTTTCCCTCAAGGGATTTATCCACCAATGTGATGATATTATTGATGTTTGATGTGTTTGATGTTAAAAGACCGACACCAGACATATAAAAAATGACTATGTGTTTTTAAAAGAAACCATCAGGAAAATAAATCGTGAACAGATTGCGGGGAGATTATTTGATTCTTTTTCTTATTCATAAGCACAAGGATCCGTTCTCTTTTGAGAAGATGTTTTCTGTACAATCAGTTCCTGCCGTCGATTGATTGCACCCTGTAATAAAAAAGCCCGTAATAACTCTCGTTATCACAGGCTCTATTAAAAAGGAGATGCAAAAACTATCTGATCAGCATTAACCGCATTTTGAAAATCCGCATGACTTGCAGACGGCACAACCACTCTCTGTCTCCATGATACCGCCGCATTCAGGGCATTGCGGACAAAGCCCCATATCAAGACCGCTGAAACTTATTTTGGGCTGGCCCTGATCTCCCTGGATTTCGTTGAGTGCACGTTCAAGCGTTCTGCCAATTGCATCTGCACAGGAAAGTACCATTTCGCCCTCATGCCATGTCGGAATAGGACAACGGATTCCACGAAGCTGCTCGACGATCGACTTTGGATCAATACCTGCCCGTAATGCAAGTGATACCATTCTTGAAACTGCCTCAGCATTGGATGCAGCACAGCCTCCGGACTTACCCATCTGTGTGAATACTTCACAAATACCGTACTCGTCAGAGTTGACATTGACATAAAGCGTGCCGCAACCCGTTTTGGTCTTGTAGGTGCGTCCATGGGTAACGGACGGGCGTGGTCTGGGGTGAATTGTTCCGGTGAATCCGTGTGCAGTATCACCGCTGGACTGACCGGCGGTACCTGTGGTAATTACCTGATTCTGACGTGATCCATCCCGGTAAACCGTTACACCTTTACAGTTGAGATCGTATGCGAGCCTGTAAACCTCATCAACCTCAGCCATTGTTGCCTCATGACGAAAATTAACAGTTTTTGAAACTGCATTGTCGGTATACTTCTGAAATGCCGCCTGAATGTTAATGTGCCAGCGTGGTTCGATATCATGTGATGTCACAAAAATGTCGCGGATACGTTTCGGAATTCCATAGATCTTGTGAAGACTTCCGCCATCAGCGACCATTTTCATCAGTTCATCAGAGTAAAAACCCTCCTGCTGTGCAATGCGTTTAAAAGCAGGGTGCACTTCAAGCAGTTTTTTCCCATCAAGAACGTTCTTTTCGTAAACAATCGCAAACATAGGTTCAATACCGCTTGAACAGTTTGCGATCATGCTGATAGTTCCGGTTGGAGCTATTGTTGTGACTGTCGCATTACGAACACGAAGACCGTTCTCGGTATCGTAGATCGAGCCTGTAAAATTCGGGAACACACCACGTTCTCGTGCGAGAAATGCACTTACTTTTCTGCCTTCCTCCTGAATGAATTTCATCACCTCTTCAGCAAGATGTGCAGCCTCATGAGAGTTATAGGGGATACCGAATTCTATAAGCATATCAGCAAATCCCATTAATCCAAGTCCAATCTTTCTGTTTCCCTTTGTCAGTTTTTCGATTTCAGGGAGCGGGTATTTGTTTACTTCAATTACGTTGTCAAGAAAGCGGACTGCGGTACGAACGGTGTTGCCAAGTTTGAAATAATTAACTTCTTTTTTTCCATTGTTTTCAGATACCATGTTTGCCAGGTTGATAGAACCAAGATTACATGATTCATATGGAAGAAGCGGCTGCTCTCCACATGGGTTGGTACTTTCAATGGCACCGATATGCGGTGTTGGATTGTGCTCGTTTATTTTGTCAAGAAATACAATACCGGGCTCTCCATTTTTCCATGCAAGTTCGACAATACGCTTGAATACCTTTGATGCTTTCATGCGGCCGACAATCTCACCGGTGCGCGGATTACGAAGCGGGTATTCTTCATCACGCTTAAGTGCTTCCATAAATTCGTTAGTGATACCAACAGAAATATTGAAATTTGAAAGCACGCCATCCTTTTCTTTCATCTCAACAAATTCCATAATTTCCGGGTGTGAACAGTTGAGAATACCCATGTTTGCGCCACGGCGTGTTCCGCCCTGTTTTACTGTTTCCGTAGCAATATCAAAGACACGCATAAAGGAAAGAGGTCCGCTGGAGATTCCTTTTGTAGATTTTACACGATCATTTTTGGGCCGGATATTTGAAAATGAAAAGCCTGTTCCACCACCACTCTTATGAATAAGGGCAGTATACTTTACAGCATTAAAAATATCCTCCATTGAATCACCGATCGGCAGGACAAAACATGCTGATAACTGCTGAAGATCACGTCCGGCGTTCATCAGGGTAGGAGAGTTGGGAAGAAAATCAAGGTCAGCCATTACATTGTAAAATTTCTCAGTCCACACATCTGTGCTCTCTTCTGCACTGAACAGCCGTTCTGCACCGGCAATGTTTTCAGCAACACGAAAGAACAGATCCTCAGGAGTTTCAATGATTTTTCCTGAATCATCCTTCTTAAGATAACGCTTCTCAAGCACAGTTCTTGCGTTATCGGTAAGATTTGCTCTCTTACGGGTTAGTTTCTCTTTTAATGTTTGATAGAGCTCCTCAGTCATACTCTCTCTTTCGACAATGACCGCTGGTTGTACTGATTCGGCTGCTGACTTCTTAACCATCGACGATTAACTCCCTCTGATATGTGACGTACGATAATGAATTCGATAAAATGGCCATAAACATTGTGTTCAACAGTATAAAAATTATTTTTCTGCAACATGTTAAGTGGACTCTGTTAAATATAGGGTAACGGCAAATCGAAGTCAAGGGGGCAAATTCATTTTTATACAATATCTTGTGATTATTTTTCTATATTGGTACAGTATATAGTACAATGTAGAGGTCGTTTGATGCCGTAAGCCTATGTGAGGAAACCTGTTACAGAAATGATTAAAGTTGAACTTTCATGAATTCGTATTGTGTAAAGTATTGCAGGTTTATGAAAAATTTTATTTTTATCCTAATAGGTTTAATAACCAGGAGGAGTATACCATGGAAATTAAAATTCAACTGTTTGCAATGTTGCACAGTAGTGTTGTATAATATGGAACAGGCAGAATTATTTTTCGCTGAATAATTCCGGCCGGCACTAA
>CAYMGX010000023.1:0-40028 GCA_964390065.1 uncultured Fibrobacter sp.
ACGCATGATCCGAAGTGCCGAAGCGGGTTCATGTGGCAGTAGAAGTTAATCGGCATTTTGGATATGCGCAGTTATACGCTGGCCGCCGATTACAGAGGAGGATTATATGCCGGATATTAAAATAAAACAAGAAGTCGAGTGCGAAGTGAATATTGATGTATATTGCGGGACTTGCGGGAAAGGGTTGTGCGGAGATACAACAGTTGATAATCGTAGAATGTCATTTACGGTTGAAGCGTGTCCACATTGTATGGCCGAAAAAGACGAAAAAATTAAAGAGCTCGAACGTATTATAGATGAACTAAGGGAAATAAGAAAGGAGATAAAAACAAAATGAATGAAACACAAAATGATTCTATGACACTTGATCAGAAATTCAAGATAAAACAGGATAAATTGGGATATGATTATATCCCACCTGAATGTGAACAGGCTATAATGGAATGTTTCCATGAAGGTGCTCAAAAATATGCCAAAGATTCATGGAAGAAATTCCCAAATTTCAAAAGTCATTATTATAGTGCTATGAGAAGACATTTGAATGAATGGAAGAGAGGCAGGAAGAGAGATAAAGATAGTAAACAGATGCATATGGCTCATGTCGCCACCACTGCCATCATGATGTTGTGGTATGATTTCAAGGAAGAAGAATATTTTGAGCCAAAATCAGCAGAGGCCATACTCAATCTTATGAAAAAGATTCTTTATAAAAACGAAAATTGGGATATGATCGAAGAAGAAGTGAAACGCTGGTTTACTTAGGAGAAAACAGTGAGTGAGAGTCTATATGGCTGCTGATCAAAGAACTGAAAATACTGGTGATGAACTAACTGAACAACTGGATTTATCACCAGTAAAAAAACAATCTACAATAAATTGGGATCTTTTAAAAGTCGAATGGGTAACCACGAATATCTCAATTTCCGCACTGGCTAAAAAATATGGCCTAACCATCACATCAATCCGCAATCATTATGTAAAACACAATTGGTCAAAAGCCCTGAGGGAATACAACCAGCAGGTGAAAGATACTATTGATCAGGCAATGGCTGATAAAGCTTCTTATATTGCAGAAAGGGTAATGTTGCTTGATGAATCGGTATTATCAGTAAGTGAAAAAATTGTTGATATTTTAGATGGTAAAATTTCAAATATTGCTTATCTCCTTGACACAGATAAGGAAGTGGAATTTACTGATGATGATAGGGCAAATTTTGATGGATTGGTAAAATCTCTAAAATCGGCGAGTGAAGCATTAAAAAATAGTCACTATAACATCAGACTGGCCTCAGATAAGGCGACTGCTATTATTAATAATAACGGTGTAACTGCAGAAGATGTTAGGGCATTTTTTGAGAATGAATCTGATAGTAAATAAGCCGACATTAAAAAATCCAAAATTAGCAAGGTTGATTATAGATCAACCTCATCGTTTAGGTCATTATTTAGGTTATACAAAATTGACTCCACTCCACTCAGAGTGGATCAAATATATGTGGAATGCAAAACAGCATGTTTCATTGCAGGCTCATAGGAATTCATATAAAACATCATCGATCATAATAATCGGATCGATATTAAAATTAACCTTTTTTTGGAATAATAGGATCGCAATAATCAGGAAAGATTTTACATCAGCAAGTGAAGTCTTAAAAGTTATCACAAGGATTATCAAAAGTGATAAATATAAGGCATTGACTAATGAGATCTTTGGAATGAGTCCAGAATTAATTGTAGATTCTGCACAGAAAATGCAGTGGAGTTGGAAAACTCAGGAATCACCAGAGGGTAATGTTAATGCATTTGGTATTGGGGGTTCAATCACTGGTACACACTTTGATGATATTTTTTGTGATGATATTATAACTTTGAAGGATAGGATCAGCAAGGCAGAACGAAAAGCAGTTGATGAATTTGTTAGGGAGATTATAGCCAACGTCATTGATCCGGATAAATTTGTCAAATTCTCTGGCACACCTTGGCACAAGATGGACACATGGAGGCTATTGCCGAAACCCTTAGTATATGATATTTATAGCACTGGGCTGAAGGTTTTTACACCGGAACGCATACAAGAAATCAAAAAATATACAACAGCATCTTTATTTGCTGCTAACTATGAATTGAGACATGTGGCATCGGAGGATACAATATTTGATAATCCTTCATGGCAGAGTGGTTGGGATTTGACCTTGGCTACTCAGGGGCATATAGATGCTAAATATCAAGGTGGACATACTGGAGCATTCACAATGATGGCAAGGAAACCTGATGGTAGGGTGCAGGCAGTTGGGTTCATCTTTCATAAACATATAAATGAAGAATACGACAGATTAATAAAAAAATGGGGACAATATAGGTGTGGGACAGTACACATGGAGTTGAATGCTGATAAAGGATATGCGGCAAGGGATTTGAGTGGGCTGGGGATGATTACCTCAACATATGACGAGAAGGAAAACAAGCACGTTAAAATAATTCAGAATTTAAAGACATATTGGGATCGCATTGATTGGAGTGAAGACACAGATCCAGAGTACATGTCACAGATTTTAGATTATATTGAAGGTCAAGAGCCTGACGATTGTGCAGATTCTGCAGCTTCATGCATAAGAAGGAGTGGTATTTTTAATGGTTCAGTAGTGGTAAAAGCGATAGCCGATGATTATACAGACCAATATATGGAGTGAATGATATGACAAAAGAAATAAATAATACAATGATAGAAAAAGGTGATACAATTTTTCCCCTAATTCCCAAAGAGAAGCAGACCACAAGCGGATTGTTTGTATCAGGTGGTGAAATTTCTGAGGATTATGATAAAGTCAGTTGGGATGAACTGCTACAGGATTATACTAATATGCGGAATGGTGGAGCAGTCGAATCATCTACTATATCGATCCTTAAATACCCGATACTTAGAGCAGGCTATACGATTGTACACAAAGACCCCAAAGTTGTTGATTACTGCCAGTGGGTTCTGGACAATTTGATTGATTCATTTGGTGAAAAGAGTGGATTGCAGGAATTGCTTACGCATATTTTCCTTGCACTGGATTATGGGTGTTCATTTTTTGAGAAGGTATACCAGAATGGTGTGAGAACACCGGATGGTAAAATTACAAATGTGATCAAAAGACTTGCACCCTTTAAACCTGAAACAATCTTCGAATTTCGATATGATGAAAATATGTATTTCAGTGGTATTGAGCATGAGCGCAGGGAAGCCAATAAAATCAATTCATTCGTACTGATACCAATTGAGAAACTCTTCTTTTATTCTCACAATTCAGAATATGGTGACCCAAGGGGTAGATCAGAACTCCGGCCTATCAGGAATCTTTACAAGATTAAGAAGGACATATTACTTGCAACAGCCAGAGCACAGCAACGTGGTGCAGGTATACCAGAGATTAAAGCAAAAAAGACTGGTCTTACATTTGAAGAGGAAAAAAGACTTCATACTATTGGTCGGACTATAGGCAATATGAAGTCTGGATATGTAATCACAGATGATACTACAGAACTTATCATACATGGCCTACAAATACAGGGGTCTCCCGAAGCAATGCTTGAATTTATAAACCGTGAGATGTTTTTCAACACACTGACAGAATTTATGACATCTGGTATAGGACAATCGGGGAGCAGGTCTGCAACAGCAGAACACAAGGGATCATATGAATTGAAATGTGGGGTGGTAACTCAGGCTGTCGAGAATAGACTGAATTTGCTTTTAAGGGAGATCTGCAACATCTCATACCTTGGGATACTGGAACAGTATCCAGTATTCAAATTCAATGCTTTACAGCAGACAGATATCATAGCAGCGAGTGAGAGTCTGGCCAGACTTTATGAATCCAACATTATAGTAAAACAGAAGGGTGATGAGGATTTTATAAGGAGTTTATTCAACATGCCAGAAAAAGCTCCTGATGCACCGGAGGGTCAGGTTGTTCTTAAAGTTCCCAATCCTTCATTACCACCTACTGCAGCACAGAATCTGCCGAATGGTCAACCATTACCACAGAAGAAAGTATCATTACAACCTTCAGCACTGCCGAAGATACAAGATTTCAGCAAATTATCATTCCATAAGGTATTAGATCAGAATGATCAACTTGAATTTGTGAAGAATAGATTTGATGCTGATGGTGTAAATAACATGTACACTAAGTTGCAGGATGATGCACAAGAGATCATCCTTGATGTGATGAACAAATACATCAATTATATCGCAAGGCAAGTTGATGCTGGGCAACCGGTTGAAATGAAGTATCAGGCAGAATTAAGTAACAGGCTGAATAAACTGTATAAAGATAGTTACAGTTTTGGTGCGAATGCGATACTCAAGGAAATTGAGCTTGCCAAGAATAAATCATTCAAACTGGATGAACCACCGAAGAGTAAATTGATTGGTACGTCACAATCCCTGACTCGATATGCAGGTAGGTTGTTATTCAATATAAAGACAGTGGTAGAAGATCAACTTGAAGTAAACTGGGATCGGTCAAAGCAGGGTGTATATGAATACATCACAGAACACGAATTTATAAATGGATTTAAAACAGATAGGCGAACCCTCATAGAAAAGACAACTGATGGATATATGGATGGTCGATATGCACTGACCATGGAGACTGCTGATATAGTAGAATTATATTTTTATAATTCAATACTCGATTTTAATTTGTGTGATGTATGTGCTTCATTTACTGGGGCAGTTATGACCCTTGAAGAGGCTCAGTCAGTTGGTTTACTTAAGGGCAAAGGTAGAGTCAACGAACATTGTCTTGGCTCAATAAACAAATGCAGGTGTACTCTGATGCCATATAAAGTGAAGGGAGATTTCAAAATATGAAGATTTTTAGCATCAGTGATTTAGAAACAGGTTCTGGGTGGGTGGTGGTTTTCCCACGTGGAAAGCATTTCATCAATAAATATGATATGGTGTTAAATTGTGATGACAAGTTTTTTACCACCATACAAGATTGGTGGAATAATAGTACTTTTAAAAAGCCATTCCTTGATAAGGGGCATGAATTTAATGAAAAATTCGGTGAATTCTCAGAAATGAGGATTACTGACAAGGGGCTGGAGATGTTATTGACTCTAAATGAGGATGGTAAAACTCTGGTCAAATCTGGTAAGTATGAATATTTGTCACCAACATTTGACAATGCTACTGATTCAAATGGTAAGTCATTCAAAAATGTGATATTCACAGTATCACTGGTTAATTATCCGGCATTATTAGTTTTGGATAAAATTCAAACGCAAATCGCATTATCCTTCGCAAGTGAAGAAGGTGAGATCGATAATAACAATAGGGGAGGTTCTATAATGGAACTTAGAGAAAAGATCGCCAACAAGCTGAAACTTTCACTTGTGGCAGATGATGTGTCTATACTGACCGAACTCGAAAAACTTCTAAATGAAGGGGCAACAATAGAGGATTTAAAGAAAACCATTGAAGATATGAAAGCCCAGCTTGTACAATCTGAGATGGAAGCTAAAGCAAATGCAGAAAAAGCTGCTACTGCTGAGGCAGAACTTTCTGCAATGAAAACAAAAACTCTTGAGAGTGAAGCAGAAAAAGTGGTGGATGAGGCTATAGCCCTTGGGCAGTATCATCCGGCACTCAAAGATATGAAGATTAAACAGTACCTTGGGGCTAAGGATACTGTTATGCAGGAACTTGCAGTATTGCCCAAAAATTCAGCAGACACACAGAAGACCAAAACATCAATTGATGGTATGGAATTCAGTGCAGAAGACAAGGCTATCCTCCTTAGTGTGGGATATGACTTGGAAGATCCTAAAGATCTGGTACTTGCCAGAAAATTCATCATTTCTCAAAATGGAGGTAAATAATAATGTCGGCTAAAACAGCAAGAAACATATTACATGCTAAGGACACATGTGCACTGACAGCATTTCCTGTAGCATCTGGTGAGAAAATCTTTCAGAATACTATAGCAGGTGTCGATTCTGATGGATACCTCAAAGATCTGGATGCAGCCAATGTCGCAACAATGAGGATTGTTGGTATTGTTGCAGACGATGCAGCAAATGAGCCTGAAGTGGCTACTGCTGGGGATGGTTCACTTCTTGCAGACAGGTCTTCTGCAGATAATGGAGACAAAACAGTAAGACAGCTCTGGATGCAGGGTAGATTCCTTCTTGATTTTGCAGAGACTCTGGCGCAGGATGATTGCGGAAAACTTGCTTATGCAAAAAACAATAACGATTGTTATCTTTCAGCAGGTGCAGATGCAATACTGATTGGTACAATCGTGGCCATTTATTCCACATCCAAAGCATGGGTTGAAATCAATAAATTTTATCCTAAATATCCTGACACTGAACTGGCGATCATTGAGGGAGCACTTGCTGCACCGGCTACTACTGCTGTTGGCGGTATCATGAGTGTAGACAATCCTTTTGCAGCAGATGCGATTGTAGAAAGTCTTACACTTGACATCGACAAAGCATCAACTGGGGCAGCAACTGGGGATTTCGGTATTGGTACTTCTTCATCATCAGATATACTACTTGATGGTGTAACACTGAATGGTGCTGTTACTGGTCTGAAAACAATCGGTACTGATGGCGGTACAAATGGTAAAGCCTTCAGGCCGATAGGAAAAACCGAAAAGGTACTTGGTACAGCATCTGCTGATGCAACTGGGCTTACTGGTACTTACAAGCTTGTAATAAGGAAATACTAAAAGGAAAAAGGTATAAAAAAGATGAAGCTATTTTCACTGATATTTTCAGTCTGGTTCGATCTGATTGTTAATATGACAATCATGTTCATGTATAATTCGCCGAATGTTCTACTCAAGGGCATTCAAGCGAGATTTCTCAGGGGTCTTGCTACAGTGGCACCTTCAGTACTTGCTCCTTTCTTTGAAGAAGCTACAAGCGATTCCAATAGGGAAGATTATCTGCTGTTTAACCATTTCGGGGTTATTAAAGAATGGATCGATGAAATCGATTATTCATTCCTTGAAGATTTTGATTATTCTATAAAAAACAAAGACTGGGGTCAGGGTTTCTATGTTGATAGAAATACACTGGATGACAGCAAAAAAACTCTTGGTAATGATATCGAGAGGGAAATCAAGAATCAGCTCAATTCTTGGGGCAACTTTCCTGATAAGCTCATTTCTGAGCTGGTTGAAGCTGGTGAAGCCGGTCTTTGTTTTGATGGTGTAGCCCTTTTCGCCAATGCCAGACCCAAGCTTCAGGCTGATGGGACAACCATTGACAACCTTTATGCAGGTACTGGTGTGACAGTAGCAACAGTGACTGCAGACATTTCTGGTGCAATGACAGCAATGAGAGGCTGGAAAGCCAAAAATGGTGATCCTTTCAATCATGCTCCCAAGTTCCTGTGCATGATACCCAGTGCTCTTGAATGGGTTTTCAAAACCATCAGGGATTCAATTGAAATATTCAATGCAACGACAGGAGCATCAGCCACTAACATCTATAAAGATACATTCGACTATGTTGTGAATGACTATCTCACAGATGCAAATGACTGGTTCATGACAAACATCAATTCTCCGATGAAACCTTTCATCTATCAGAAGAGGAAAAACCCGATTTTTGATATGAAAGATGAGAATGATAAAAAATTTATCAAGTATTTTACAACCGCAAGGATGAATGCTGGAAACGGTAACCCAGTGTCCATCATCAAAATCAAAAATACTTGATGTAAGTTCTGATTAAAATAAAAACGCCCCCCGTAATTGGGGGGTGTTTTGATAAATTTATTTCAAAAAGTAGGTTTATCAAAACAAGAAGGTAATCAAAATGAGTGAAGATATAATACTGGAGTGATAAGATTATGCCACTAAAAGAAGGAAAAAGTAAAAAAATAATTACTGAGAACATCAAAAAAGAAATCAAGGCTGGGAAGCCTCAGGTTCAGGCCGTGGCAATTGCTATGAATAAAGCAGGAAAATCTAAACCTAAATCCAAAAAGAAGTAGAGGATAATAATGACTGCTTATTGTGATTATACAGATGTTGGTATATTACTGGATCTTACTTTTGATGAGGTGAGTTCAAAACCCAGAGCATCAAAAGTTACCACTATTATTGAGCTTATATCTTCAGAGGTTAATCTTGCTCTGATTGGGGAAGGGATCGCATTACCAACAGCAGGAACAGATTTATATAATATTGTCAAATTAAAGACTATGCAGGGATCCGCAGGTCTAATCGGTATCACTTATTATGGAAATGATGATAAGGTTGTGGGAACACGTGGCGAATACTTCAGACAGGAGTATCTCAAATTTATTAAGGATATACAAACACAACCTGAATTATTCATGTCTTCAGTGAGTTCTCTGGTAATTGGTAATCAGGTGACAAATGGAACAGAGACAGAGGAATCAATCTCTGATGTTCTTATAGGAAATGATTGGGTAAGTTGATGCCACAGATATTTTTAAATAGTAACATACTAAGATTACACATGAATTTCATCAAATTTGCTGAAATAGTGGGTGATGTTAGTCCAGCATATAAACGCTTCATACCCGAATTTCAAAAAAGCAGGGAGGGCTGGATCTATGCAGGCCGTGATGTTGATGGCAAAAGATTCACACCATTATCACCAAGATATAGAAAACGTAAAGAAGCAATATATGGATCACAGCCGATTATGATTGCATCAGGTGTTCTTATCAATGCGATTAGAGGAGGGCAGGGCTGGTCACAAAAAATAACATCAAAATCGTTACATATGGAAATTGATCTGCCATATGCTTCAGTACATCAGGGTGGTTATTTAAAAAGGAATATACCACAACGTGCCTATTTTTTAACAAAAAATGGTACTTTGAATAAGATGGATTATGCACAATTAATTCAGTCTATAGAAGGTGAAATTGAAGAAACAACAAAAGCAGTATTTAATAAATCTATAGTAGAAATGGCAATAGGTAAATAATATGAGATTTTTTGGTGCTGATGTTTTAACAACATTAAAAACAATTGCCACAACAGATTTGAATGATATGTTAGATATTATAGCAACTGAAAGAAGCCTTGCTGATATAGAACATGTCGGTAAATATAATATAGGTAAATTGGAAATGCAGTTGCCTGAATGTTTTATATTGTTAGGTGATAGTGAAGTATTAATTGAGGAGCTTAATTTAGACATTGCTGATACCCCCGAAACATATCCGGCAGAGGTATTAATAGCAATGAGGGATAACACTGATGATATACACCTAAAACAGGAATATTACGCAGAGGCATTACAAAGAATCTATCATGGTTATCATGATACTAATATTTCTTGGATAGCAGTAAAAGATGTAATCAGGGCTGATGGTTATACAAAGGATAAACAGACATTCAAAATTATCGGGGTGTCTTTAACTATAAGAATACTATAAGGAGGATATAGAATGATTTCTGGAGTCTTAAAAAAGGATGTTACATTGGATGGAATCACTTACAAGGCAGGAGAAACAATTTCTGTGCCTGTTCAATATGGACTCGATGAATATTTCGAACAGCCAATTAATGAAAAAAAATCAAATGAAAAATGGAGGAGTATAAAAAATGACAATCAGCAGACCGATAGGTAAAAATACTCGATTATCAGCATTCAAAAAAGAGACAACAGAAGGGGTATTTGTTGCTCCAAGTCAGTCTCATCATTTCGTCTCTGAAGGAATGAAATATACACCACAATCAATCGAAGATCCTTCGAATATCGGAACTCTTTTTACATCCGATATGATAAAAGCTGGTTATAATGTTGAGGGATCGGTGGAGATGAAAGCTCATCCTTACTTTATAGGTGATGCACTTTTCTTCACACTGGGCAAGAGTAATACTCCGGTAAATCCGGCTCAGGCATTTCTTATCATATGGTATACAGGAAGTGCTAATTATGCCAGAATAAGAAAAACAGCAACAGATCTGATTGCAGAAACTTCTGCTGATGGTACAACATGGACAGGGGATGCAGCATTTGGAACTGCTGGTACATACTCTCTGGGAACTTCTCTATTATCCGAAATAGTGACAGCAATCAATGCATTTGCCGGATATAAAGCAAAATATGTTGGTTATGCATCAAGTCCAGTAACAAATCTTGCTAATTGGGCAGATGTAGTAATAAAATCAAATGGGGTGAAATGTGGAGCATGTATCCAGCCCTATCTTGTTACTTCTACTATCGCAAAATGTCATTCCATTTATGCTGATAATTCAGCACTTGTGGACATACCATCCTTTTCTATGGCGATTGATAGGAACTTCGGTACAGCAAAAGACATTGGACTTGCTGGATGTAAGATATCAAGTCTTGCACTTAAAACTGCACCAAAAAGTCTTGTGGATTTATCACTTGCGATAAAAGCAAAGACACAGGATAATGCTTATACATATGCAGCAGCAGCAGTTCCAGTATCAAAAGCATTTACAACAAATCTTGCACAGGTTTTTATTGATTCACTGGTAACACAGGACACAAAGGAACTTTCTGTAACAATCAACAACAACCTTTATACTGATGAGGCAGTCGGTGTAGAAACATTCAATGCCCTTGGTCGGCAGGGTGCAAGTATTGAAATCTCAGGTAGTGCCAACCTAACTGTTACTGATGCGACAGATGAAGAAACAATTGGACTGCAGGGAAAAATGCAGGCTGATATTCCGGTTGAGATTATTCTTTATCTCGAAAGTTCAGACTATGTTGATTCTACCAATCATGTTAAATATTCAGTGCTTCTGAGAATGAAGGCTGTTAAACTAACGGATTGTAGTCCTGTAATATCTGGTCCGGAACGATTAACATTACCTCTTACAGGTAAGGCTGTTGCTCCGGTTTCTGGTAGACACATTGATGTTTGGGTTACCAACGGACAGACAACTGATTATTAAAAAAATAGAAATATAAAAAACAGGAGAAAATTATGCCAACTATTGAGAACATAACACCAAAGACAGAATTAAAAATTGATTTGTCTGTTTTTTTTAAAGAAGAAGCATTTATTACGATTAAAAGACTGAACAAATATATGTTCACCTATTTATCAAATAAAAATCGAGATGGTTATAATGCTCAGGTATTTAGTAAAACTCTTGATCTTGTAGCATCTCGACCTGATTATAACCCAGAAACACCGATCAATGAAATTTTTATTTCACCGGCTGAACATAGGCAAGTCAGGGCTTCATTTGATCTGAATGAAGCAAAAGAAGCTATGAAAATTGAAAATGAGGTTGAATTGGCTTATTTTCGAGAGAGTATCCTCTCAGATAAGCACAATTTTTTCAATGAAGCTGGTGAATTGATTGAATTGGATGGTGAATGGTTTTATCAGACATATGGAGATTTAGAAGATGAAAAACATATGTCATTGAGTGATTACGTTAAAAAAGAGATATTATCTCTGAATTATTCAGGGTTATCTCTGGGGGAGCAGATAGTCAAGAATTAGATTGGGTCTATAATTGCTTGAATCTATCTCCTCCGATTATACAGGATGATGCTTGGTTTTTATTTTGGCTTGATTTGATTGGACTCGTTAGATCATGCTATGATTTTAAAAATAATAAATGGATCCACCTTCCTTTTTCGGGTGGATTCATGGAACAGGCAGACCAGAATCCGTTTTTATGGGCTGCAATATGCAGGATAGTACAGAAAGAATATGAGAAGGGTGAATAAAAATGCCAAAAGTTCAAATTGACATTACTGCAAAAGATGATGCCACTTCCGTATTAAACAAAGTAACAAGGGCACTTGGGGATACTAGTAAACAACAAGAAGGTTTGACTGGTGCTATATTTAAAGGAAATGCTTTGTATGGTCTTGCTGAAAAAGGTTTGGGTGCTTTAGCTAATGGTTTACAGTCAGTAACTGTTGGATCTTTAAAGACATATGCTGCCTATGAACAAACTGCCGTTGCACTAAATACTATGTTGGGGTCGCAAGAAAAAGCGACTCAATTAATTGGGGAGATGCAATCTGCTGCAGCAAAATCTCCTTTTTCTTTTTCTGATTATGCGACTGCAGGAAAACAGTTGATTGCATTTGGTGTCGGTGCTGAAAGTGTAGTTTCTACCATGAATAAACTTGGTGATGTTGCATCAGGTCTTTCACAACCAATTGGAGATATAGTTTATTTATACGGTCAGATTAAGACTCAAGGCCGCGCAATGTCTCAGGATTTAATGCAATTCTCCATGAGAGGAATTCCTATTTATGAAGAACTTGGCAAGGTCATGGGAAAGCCAACCAGTGCCATCAAAAATATGGCCTCACAGGGTAAAATTACATTCAAGGAAATTGATGCAGTATTTAATAATTTGACTCAATCTGGTGGAAAATTTGCCGGATTGATGCAAGCACAGTCTATGACACTCTCTGGTAAATGGTCAAATCTAAACGACCAATTTGAACAAACACAAGTTCTACTTGGTGCAAAAATGGCTCCAGCTGCAGGGGATGTCGTTACAATGTTCAGTTTGCTCCTTGAGAAAATGAATGATTCAATCGCAGCAGCAGCAGAACTTGAAAAGAAAAATCCTACAGAAAGTTATAAATCTGGAATTGCACAGGTAAATTCATATCTTGATGGAACGATTGCTGCACTTGATAAAATGAATATGGGTATAGCCCCTGAGCAGGTTGGAGCATTACGTGAAGAAATTTATATGATTTCTGAAGGTTGGGGTGATGCTTCACAAATGATTGATGGTATGAACCAACGTTATGGAAAGGTTGCTACCGCAATTCAAGTAATTCGTGCACATGAACAGGGTTTTATAACTGCAAAAAAAGAACAATTGGAATTGATGCGAAAAATAGTTGCCGAAGAACAAGCACGGCAAAATATAACAAAAGAAACCCCCGGTGTAAAAACAGAAGAAGCACCGAAAGAAAAAAAATATTCAGAAGCTGATAAAAAAGCATGGGCATCTGCCCGAAGCAACATGCTTAAATATTATAAGGATTTAGAAGATAAACGTGAACTGGATTCAGCGACAGCAGAAGAACAAATTGAGATCCGGTTAAAACGTGAACAAGACAAAATCGAGGAATATCGAAAAAAGTGGCTGTTAAAAGATGGTGAATATGAATTATTCAGAATGCAGGTCGAACAGCAAGCTGATGAAGAAAGATATAAATTAAAATATAACAATCAAGCAAAATTATTTGATGATCTTGCTGCAATAGAAACACAATTTTATGCAGAGACTGGAAATGTTGGTGCTGATGCTATCGGTGAAATGATGAATAACATCACCAGTGAATTAAAAAATCTGTCCAAGGTTTTTTCTGATACATTCAAAGATATTGCTCAAAATTCGAAACAAACTGGTATGACCTTTGGTGATAGTTTTAAACTTGGGGCTGCTGTAGCCTCGACCGCATTATCTTCTGTTGCTGCAATAATACAAATGCAATATGCTCTTGTAAAACAAGGATATGATGCACAACTTGAAGCCCTTGATGAAAGAATGCAAGCAGAACTTGATGCATATGATCAATCATTAGAAAATCAGGTTTCATATGAAGAAGAAAAAGATGCATTAAGACAACTGGAACTTGAGGCATATGCTGAATCACTCGCTGGAAAAACAGATAAAGAGATTGATTATGCTCTTGCGAAAAAAAGATTAGAATTAAAAGAAGCTAGTGATTCAGCAAAAATAAAAGAAAAAGAAGAAGCTGAAAAAGATGCGATAAATAAAAAATATGAAATGGAGAAATATGGAGTTGAGGTTGAAGCTTTCAATGCTCAACAGGATTATCAAAAGAGTATGGTAAAAATCCAAACAGCCATTGGTGTGGTCAATGCTTGGTCGTCTGCGATGGCATTACCATTTCCATTTAATATTGCTGCTGCCGGAACACTTACAGCTTTAATGGTCGGGACTGCTGCAAAACAATTACAGATGATTGATTCACAAAAACCACCTGCACCACCGGCCTTCGCAAGTGGTATAACAAACTTTGAAGGAGGTCTTGCCCTTGTTGGTGAACGTGGTCGGGAGCTTGTAAATCTTCCTAAGGGTTCTAATGTTATCACAAATGAGAATACGGAATCCTTACTTAATTCTGGTGTACGTTATGTAATAAATAACATTTATCTTGATTCAAGATTAGTAAAACAAGATATAGTTGATACTCGCAGAGCTTCAGCATATGGAGGGTACTAAACATGATTTATTGGCTCAAAACTCTTGCTGATATTACAAGTTCTGGCAATTATGCATATGATTCAAATTGTTTCCCATTAGACACCAATGCCCAAAGTCTTGATTTGGATACACCAATTCGTAAATACAACATAAAAAAGATTATTGGTGATGGTGCAAGTATAAGTGGTGGAGATACATTTGGTGATAGAACCATCAGTTTCAAATTGTTTTTCAAAACCGATGGAGTAAGTACATCGGGTGCACTAACAACTGCAAGAACTGCATTTATTTCAAAATATATACTCACAATGGATGAAATCTATCTTGTCAGAGATTACAACGGATCACTCCAGTATATCAGGGTTGTCCCAACGATGGGGAATGAGAAATATAAAAAATATATCATTTCAGATGATATAGATATTAAACTTCATTGCATACTTCCATTTTTCAAAAGTGTAACTGATATAGTTGAAACATTTACAAAAACATCAAGATTCCATTTTGAAGCTTTTACTAATCTGGGTGTAGCCACTCCTTTCTTTTTTGAATGTACCTTTGATGATACTGATACCATTTTCAAAATGTCAATATATGAAAACATGGGGATTCAAATAACAAATGCTTTTACTGCTGCCGATGTTTTATTAATTGATACTGGAACTTTTAGGGTATGGATCAATGGTGTTGAAAGATTTAATTTATCGATAGTTGGTACACCCTTCAAAGCATTGTCTGGGGCAAATACATTAAGATTAGAAACAATAGCTAATCTTTCAGACTGTTCTATTTCATATACTGGTAGATATTTATGATATTACCTTCAACAATTAAAGACCGTTATATTGGCCTTGAATACTATGGTGTTCTTCAATATTTCTCTGTCCCACTGCCTACTGTTGTCATAGTAATAACACCATATTATACAACAAGGATTGAATTAAGGACTCGTGCCGGTGGATTAAAAAAAACTTGGTATTATGGGCAGGACACTGATAATCCAATAGAAAGTGTTGAACTTGAACAGACTGAAAAAGGATTCGGTATTTGTAAGATTGAATTTTCAGAACTTATGTTTCCTATTGATGCGTCAGATACACTTACTATTTATTTTGGTGATAATATCATATATGATGGAATTATTGATAATGACGTGGATGTTTCAAATCCAATAGCTATTGCATCTCCATTCTGGAAACGCTTTGAAGAATGTGTTTTTTCTGGTACATATGCAGCTGGTACTGGTGTTAAAGAAATAATGGAAGATTTGATTACAGGTAAAGAGACAGAAACTGGGGTTTCTTGGGATACAAATAATGTGAATGTTGGTGCATCTCCTCCAGTTTTGACAGTAACTTATACTGATGCGACAGTAAACGAAATACTTGATACTTTGACTGAATTAGCAGGCTCAACTTATTATTGGGGAGTTGATTCAGATAGAAAATTTTATGTTAAAAAATATGATGATACAGGAGATCCAGTTCATTATTTTTATTCAAAAGAAGAGGCTGAATTTTCTAAGATGTCTATATCTGAAGATTATTCAAAGATTGAACTGACTGAAGCAGTGGTCTATAAGAAATCAAGTACCGGTGGTGATACAGTAAGGGTCGGTACTGTTGGTGATTCTGGGAATGTAACTTATCCACCACTTGATATAGTGAATAAGATAAGAAGTAAGGTTGGAAAACTGACAGCATCAGAATATGTCTTAGATGAAACAGCTTTAGTATGGGCATATGAATACTTGAAGAAACAAGCAGCAGATTATTTGACTGCTGATGTTGAAGATATTGACTTGAATTTATATTCTCCGGTTGTTGGTGATAGGATATTGATCGAAGATGATTTTAAAAAATCAATGATTATTGCTATCGAATGTGATGCTACAACTAATTGGACTAATACCACACTTGAAACAAGTGGTGGTAAAGACAATGAGGCTTGTATAAAACTATTTACAGATGGAATAAACGAATCTGTTTATGATTTTGGTCGTGATGTCCAATGGTATAAGCAAAAGAAGATTGGATTTTATATCAATGCACCAGTCGGGACTGACATTGAAGTTTCTTTTTTCCCAGAGAGTAGTACTCCAGCCAATGCGACTTTCAAATTTGCATCTTCGGATTCTGTACTATCATATAAGGATTTTGATGTGACATGGGCATTCAGATACATACAATTCAAATATGTAGCAGGTAATATTTATGTTGACAATTTCCAAGTTTTTTGTGAAACAAAAAGACAGGTTATCACCACTGTGAAAAAGATCAAAACGAAATGGAAATCAGAGGGCATTAGTTGTGATTTATCTTGTGGGAATATTAAAAATCCAGAGACAGATCTAATGAGTAAATTAGAAAGAAAAATAAAGATTCTTGAAGCAATTAATAGTATATAACCGGAGGATTTATGGCAAATAAAAGATACAGATTGAATGTTGATTTTGATAATACGATCGTACCATTTCTTTATAATGGGACTGGGGAATGGTCATTTACTGTCCCAGCAACACCGAACTTTATGTCGACCAGATATGTGGTATTTCTACCATGTACAATGGTTTTGAATGATCCGACCAAAATTCCACTGATTTCTGGATATACAAGAATTGAGAATGGTATTCCAGATTCTGGAGAATTTAGAACTATCGAAGTTGATAAATACGGTACATTATTACTTAAAGATGCAATTGAGTTCAATTCTGCTGATGCTGGGGCAAGTTTAACCATAACCAATCTCTATACTGTTGGTTCGACTGTATCACCGGATCTTGGTGAACTTTATACAGAAGAAAGGCGTGGATTTCCAATATATACTAAAAAGTCAACTGGTGTTGACTCCGATCTTTCAACTGGTATTTTATACAAAGGAAAAGGTTCTGTTTTTGTGAATGGTGTTGAATTATTATCAGAAGCAGAGGCTGCCATTACAATTCCTTCAGACTTAACTGCCAGTCGCTGGCATATAATATATCTTGATTCTGCCGGTGGATTTACCATTGAAGCTACTACTGATTCAGATTATACACAATTTCCGATTGCTGAACTTGATTCAAAAGCACCTATTATCGGATCACAACTTGCACGATATAAGTCTGGTGATTCTGATAAAAGAGCTATTGCACTTGCTTATTCATTACCGACACCTTCTGCATATGCTGTAGGAACTACTTATGTTCGTTGTGATATAGTCGAATATTCTGGAACTGCTTATATTTCACGTGTTGATTCAAATACAGGAAATACTCCATCAAGTTCGCCGACACAATGGTTATCGATGGGGGCTGTTGCAAGGGTATTTTCCCCTAAGATTTATAATCTACCAGAAGAAACATTTGGTACTGGAGAACTTGGTGATGTGTCACTTGATGGAACTGGGCTTGGTGCAACAGGAACACCATTTTACGGGATAGAAGAAGAAACAGCGTCAACCCCGGAGTATTACTCAGATTATCAGTTCAACAACCTAACCCTGACAGGAACTTGTTATTGTGGAAAGAGTAATGGAAATGCACTTGCACCTGTCATAATCAGAGTAAAGGGAACATTGACAATTGAATCCGGTGGTCAATTGAATGGAGATGCCCGTGGAGCAAATGGTGGTGCTGGTGGATCTGGTGGAACGGCAGGAACAAACGCAAGTGCAGGTGGAGCTGGAGGAGCTGGTGCTAAGTCGGGCAGACCTATTTTCATTTATGCCAATAGGATAATAAACAAAAGAACTTCTGGATATTGGATCACTTGTCAAGCAGGGAATCCTTCCAATGGTTCCGATGGTGTTGGTGGATCTGGCTCAAGTTCTTATGGTGGTGGCGGTGGGGGCGGAGGATGTCAGTCATCATCCTCTTTGATTATTATTACTAATTCAAAAGAAATAGAAAGCCTAAGAGTCAACAAAATTCTTTCTTCGGCTCTTGGTGCAAATGGAGGGAATGGTGGAAATGGCTCTATTAATGGTGGTGGCGGAGGGGGCGCGGGCGGAATCACAAAAGATTCGGTTAAAGCAGGAAAGGGCGGCGAACGGGGAACTGGAGGAGAGCACACAGGAGGCGGTGGAGGAGATCCACTTTCGAGAGGCCTTCCCGTTATTTATTCATCGGCGGTATATGCTGGTTCGATCGGATACAATGGCGGAGGAGGCGGTGGGAGAATTGCGCTATCTGGTGGGATTGGGTATGATGGCGGAGGAGGCGGCACGGGATATTCTACCGGTGCAAACGGTGGACAGGGGATCGGTGCTGGTGGTGGTGGTGGTGGCGGAGGTAACGCCAATGCTGCTGCCGGAAGTGCTCCGACTATTTCACATGACAACTTGGGGACATTGCTTATAATCGAAAACTACTCATCGAGGTACGGTATATGAAAATAAATAAAGGATTCAGAATACACGGTGATTATGACATTCAATCCGTAGGGAGTGCTGTAAAAATACGCATTGACGACAAAGAGGAAATATTTGATTTTTCAATGCTGGCAGTCGGGGAAGAATACACGGTCACGGATTGCAAGATATTGCCGTACATGCCGATACAAAAAATAAAAATCAATCCCGGTGAAATTGAGGTAGATGTATTTTTTGACGACTGGTATAAGACCAATCCGCAACAATTCAACAGGTCGAAGATTGAATATTTACTTGTCCCGACAGTTAGTGACAATCTGGAGATGGCAAAAGAAGCACAAGTCCCGATTATAACTTCTGCTTTTGATAAAGAAATTGAAACTGGACATTTTATGTCAACGGCATTGGGTATTGAAGTTGATTGTCGAAGATCGGACAGAAAAAATGACAAACAGAACGTAGAAGGTCTTATTTCAAATATGTCTCGAAATTCAAAAAGTACAGTGAACTATGTTGGTTATTCGGAAGTAAAGACAGGAGTTACAAAAGAACAACTTGAAACTCTCGTTGCCGAAATGGAGGATCATGTTCTTGCTCTTTATGAAAAGAAATGGAATCTTCAAATGCAAATTCAAAATGCGACAACAATACAGGAGGTAAATGTAATATTATGGTAAGGATAATATGGAAACAGTACATATGGAAATATATTGTGAATATTTTACTCGCAATAGATCAACTTGTTAATGTTATCATGTTAGGTGACCCTGATGAAACAATGAGTTCACGTGCAGGTCGAGTATGGGCAGGTTCTTGGTGGGCATGGCTCATAGACCATATTTTTTTCTGGCAGACAAATCATTGCCACAAAGCGATTGAACAGGAAGAAGGTAAAAGGGACATCCTTTTCCCAAGGAGATGATAATGGAACTATCAGCATGGATTCAGTTAGGCACAACTGCAGTTATCCTTGGAACTTTGTGGAATACAACTAAAAATACCACAAAAAATATCAAGGAATCACTTTGTGAATTTAAAGTTGATATACGAAGGGAAATAGCAACTGAAAAAGAACATGCCCTTGAACTTGCCAGACAAAGAATCAATAATATCGAAAAAGATGTTGATGAAATGTTCCCCCGTGTCAGGGCAATTGAAGATTCTGTAAAAAAGAATTGTTATGCTGTAAAAGAAATACAAACAAATTGTATAAGACATAAATCAAACGGTACTGGGGCAGGTAATTGAATATGATTAATACAAAATGGCTTGATTCGTTCATAGCAAAGAATAATCAATTTCCCAAAATGCCAGAAGATTCAGATTTATGGCAACTTATAAAAATGGGGACTATTGAAGCAGGTATTAAATGCACAGATAAGGATGCTTTTGAATGGGCAAAAACTCATTGCAATTCATTATCATTTTATACCTTATGTAAAGCACATGGATGGATAGAATTTCATTATTCAACTTGGGTAGATGTTCTACTAAAATCAAAATTGACTTCACCTGCAGGTTATTTGGGTAGTAAATTAAAAATAGCAAAAACCTTCGGGTTTGATGGTGAATTCAATGAATTAAAATATTTGAATGATTACGATGTAATCAAAACAAAGGGGTTTCTTAACCCTGAAAAAGGATATAATATAAAAGTTATCAACAATTCAGGTAAAGGTGTTCATTTTATGGCCGGATATGTTTTTGACGAAATATTGTATCTATCTGATTCATCAAGTAGGGGTATACACGTAAAAGCTGAGAAAGTGATTCCAGCTGAAAAATTTCAATGGTTGTTGGAGGTCTAATGAGTATTAAATCAAATTTCATAGTGGTATGGGAAGCTTTAGGAAATACTAAGAAACAGAGATTTTATCGGGCATTTCTGGTATTACTACTTGTTGCACTTGTTACTATCTATGGCTTCCATTCTGATGCTATTAACATAGTATTAGGATTTGGTAAGTAATGTGGGAGACTGATCATGACAATAAAAGTAAAAGTTGAGGTATATAGTAGAGTATCTGGCTATTACAGACCAATGAATCAGTGGAACAAAGGAAAGCGAGAGGAATTTAAAGATCGTAAAAATTTAACTTTTAAGGAGGAACACAAGGATGAAAATAAAATTCCCACCGGAATCATTTAGTTTAATAGCATTGATCATTTTGTGTATTTTATGCATGATAATGATTTGGCTAACTGGTTGTAGTTCTTTCAACGAAAAAAGTCCTCAAATACTTGAGGATTACCCAGAATGTGTTGTTATGTTAAATACTGGGGAAATATACAAAGGTGATAAAGATAAAAGTGGCACTGTATCACCTGTTAATAGTTGTCTTGATGCAATAAAAAGAAGGAGGTGTGCCATAGAAGCTTTTAATAAATTCGTGACAGTAAACGAAAAGTCTTATTATGTTGTAGACTGGTCAGACAAAGCAGGTCTGGAAAGATATAATGCTTGTATGTTGAGATGATCTTTTAGTGCATATTCTCCTGTTTTTTATGGGGGTCGAAAGACCCCCTTTTTTTTGTCTGTACGATAGAATCCCGAAACTCTGGTTTACCTAAGAATGAAAAAGAAAGCAAGGGTTTCTGGGTTTGTACGATAGAAGAGTATGATCGATAAGAAACTCAAATTAAAACAAAACAGGAGTAACATCATGAACAAACAAGAAGTAAAACAGCTTGCGTCAACAGTAGCAGATTCTATCGCAAAAAAAGGAAAAGTAAAACCTGAGAAGATGGATGTCAATTTCATCGGTGTACAGAAAAACGAAAAAGGGCATTTCCATTCTGTACTATTCGAAATTGATCTGGTCGTTGCTGGTGATGGTGGGAAAATCAACACCATGAAAACAGTACATCTCCCTCTTAACTATGTTGAGGACATGGTTCTCGATGCTGTTGAAAATGAAAAAGTACAGGCAAAGATCGCAGCTGAAAAAAAGAAATCTGAAGAAGCCAAGGCCAAAGCTGAAGCCGACAGCAAAAAACAGGCCTTTGCTGATGCGCAGAAAAAAGGAGATGCTCCCAAACCCGTGACTGCACCAGCACCAGTGCAGAAGTAATCAACAGACTATTACCATTTTTTTAATAAAAGCCCCGACCATTCGGGGCTTTTTTTTGTGTCTTTCTGGGTTCTGGACTCTGCTCCCGTGACACGGGAAAGTATCTTCGAAAATATTCAGGCTACTTTGATATTCTGGGAAAACAGAACTCAAGGAAAACAAAGGGAAAAAGAATTGCATTACTGGTGGGTTTTCGAGTAACACGGAGTAACACGAAATATCCCTTAGAGTATGCAGTTAGTAACACGTGGACATACATTTCGTGTTACTCAGAAAGCCCCTTTTTTGTTTAGTATTCAAAATTGAATATATATTTTTAGAAAACGTTGGAACGTTACAAAAAAAGATCTTAAATATCATGTTTAGTAAACTCCTGTGTAACTTGACAAAATATCCCCTTATATGATAAAATGGATTCATAAAGGGGCAGGAAAGCCCAGAAAATAATACTAAACAGGAGTTAATTATGATAACCAAAGAACAGCGTAGACAAATGGAGTACATGTTGGACATGTTGGCCGACACTGTTAATACTTCAGAAGAAGAGATTAAAAAACAGTGGAAAGAGTCAAAAACCCAGATCCTGAAAAATCAGGTAAAATGTCTCAGGCATCTTGTAATAGACCTGACAGACTAACATTTTGTACGATAGAATAGCATAAATTAAAATAAGGAGATATAATATGAAAACCACTATAGCAAACACAGAGAAATCAATGAAGCAGATCAGGATTGAGAGAACAGAAAAAGTGCGCAAGGCCATCCAGAAACTTGGTAGGACAACAAACAAGGAGTTAGTACAGAAAACTGGTCTTAATATTTACATAGTAAATGGCGTTCTTTCAGGATTAATTTACACTGACGGACTCCAAGTACATAGAGATTTTTCAAATAAAGTATCTCTGGTATCGATCCATTAGTCGAAAAGCCCTGACACAGGGCTTCTTCCAGAACTGACCCACTGGAACTGATGAGACAGGTCAAGGAGAAATTTTATGAAAAATGTAGAAATGTCAATGAGCAAAGATGGTATCCTTACTATTAAAATCGATACCAAACAAACACATGGTCTTAGTGGTTCGGGCAAAAATACCATCATAGCCACAACTGGGGGCAATATGGAAGTTCCCGAAACTGACGGCATAAAAATCGGTATTAATTGCTACAAGAAGGCATAAGTCGAAATCCTGAGATATTCTCAGGATCTATGAGAACTGACCCACTCATACTGAAGATGGCAGGTCAAGAAGAAAAATATGGAAAAATATGAAGTAACATGGATTGACGAAACCCCAAGGGGCATTAAATCTCACACTAAGATATTGACTAAGGATCAGTGTGTCAAAATGTTTGGTGAGGAAGAATTTAATGAAATCTTAGAAGGTTATGATCCTTCGATTGTGGTGGTAAAAATATGAAACCCTTAACAGAAAAACAGAAACTTGTATTAAAAGTAATGTATGATAATGCTATGGGCTGCACTGCCGGAGACTTTGGTTTTGTGGATGAAGTAATAGAAATCCTCAAAGATCATATGTCAGTATATCAGATTGGTGCAGTGATATCCACCTTATCAGAGAAAAATCTGATCAAAGTCTGGAAAAGGACACGAATTAATGATATGTACGGCTATATAATCCATGTCAAACAATTTACTTTCCATGATATCGAAGAAGTCAAGGAATTGGTGAAATGATATGATATACAAGAATGGCTCTGCTACAATACTTAGAATAGGTGATGAAGTTAGAATCTTTATACCAAATGCTGGACATGTTGCCACTGTCACTATGGGCGAAGGAGGCTATGAAAAAGCAATGGAAATGGTAGATAATTACATAGAACAACAACAAAAAAGTAAATAGGAGACACTTATGAATATCTTATCAAAAGAAGAAAGTATCATCATTATTAAAAAATTACAAAATGGAACTATCAGCAGATCAGAAGAAAACAAGCTCTATTCAGAAATAAGATCAAGATATCGCCCTCATAAAATCGAAAACTGGATATATGACGCTGAAGAAATGGAGGAAGAATTTATATTGGCATCATGGAATGCTCTTTATAGGGCAAAATTAGATGTCGGAGACCCCATATCTTTCGCCATACGCCGGGGGAATGGTGCTATGCTTGATTATTACCGCAAAAAATCCAGAGAAAATCTAATATACCAGTGTGTAGAATGTGGGACTATTTGGTCGTATGATCATCGAAGAAAAAGATGTGACAATCCATTCTGTGAACATGGTACTTTGATATCAAAACAAAAATATGAAAGTACCACAACAGTAGACTTAAATACTATAGATATCCCCGTAGAAATTGATCTGGATATGCCAATCATATTCAAAGAAATCATAGATTTAATTCAATCCCTTGAGTCAATTTCTGAAATGGAAAAAGATTATGCTATAAAGGCCATTCAAAATCGTTTATCATTTCATGACCATATTGTAGAATCGGGGAAAAGCTCTTCATTTGCTCAGAATTTCCAAGAAAAAATCTCCAAAATACTCAATCCCTTCAAAGACAAATATTTTCTAATCGTATAAAATTCCTAAAATAGCCTGACCCCTATGAAAATAAGGGATTAGGCACTCCTAAGATGGCTGAAGGCTGTACGATAACACAGCGTGATTCTGTGCCAATGGCGAGAATTGCGTTTGTGAAATCCAAAAAGCGTGAGGACTATCTATGATAGATGTAGTTATGGGTTGCCAGTATGGTTCTGAAGGTAAGGGATTGATATCAGATATAATCGCCTCCTCCTTCGGACAAAAATATGACTGGTTAGTGTCCGTAAATTCAGCACAAGCTGGGCATACGACATATTACAGATTCGGTCAGGGAATCTCTGATAAAATGGTAAAAGTCGTTACACGACAATTACCTTCATCATGTATAAATGAACATGATGCTAAGATTTATATCGGTGCAGGTGCTTTGATTAATCCATTTGTACTTGATAGAGAAATAGAAACACTGGAGGCCTTGGGAATACCGATAAAAAATCGGCTTTATATTTCTAAACAGGCCACTATCATTTCTCAGTTAAATATCATCGAAGAAGAACAGGCTGGATTACAAAAAAAAGTGGGTTCAACTTGTGAAGGTGTTGGATCAGCACAAAAAGATAGGGTTATGAGGACAGCCATGACTGTCGGAGAATTTTATGGAGTATATCAACCTGAACTCTGTAAATTTAATATGGTAAATATTTTTGATTTACCGGAGTTATTATGGTATGAAACGAAGATTTTACTGGAGGGTTCTCAGGGTTATCATTTATCTCTTTATGATGAAAATTACCCATATACTACCAGCAGGCCGATTTCAGTGGCTGCTTTTCTTAGTTATGCGGAATTACCATTACATGTAAATAATGTATATGGTGTATTTCGTACTTTTCCTATTCGTGTTGGTGGAAATTCCGGATATTTGCCTAATGAAATCTCTTGGGAAGAAGTGTCAAAAATATCTGGCTATGAAGATCTGGCAGAATATACCACTGTGACTGGCAGATTGAGACGTATAGCCCATTTTAATAGTGAAAATGCAAGGAAGGCCATAATACTTAATAAAGTTACACATCCGATACTCACTTTCGTCAATTATTATGATCGTACGATAGAAGGGTGTGTGAAGAATGAAGATTTACCGGATAAAATTCATCAACAGATTGAAATATTGGAAAATGAAATAGGTGTTGAATTCAGCATGTTATCAACATCAAGGTATGGGCATCACATAATAAAGTATTAAAATAAAACAAAGGAGCGTAAAAAGTATGGCATGGGTCAATCAACCATCATCGGGTCAAGTAAACCCACTATGGGACTATCGAGAGGGCATGAAATTCATATCCATTGTGCCGAACACATCGAGAGCCTTAGTATTACTGACAGATGTCACAGATCCTACAGGAACATGGAAGGAACCACTTGGTGTGTGGGTTCATGGATTCCGTGGTGTTTCTGGCGGATCAGCAACTGTTATCTGTTCAAGATACAAAAGGGCATGTCCTTTTTGTTATGAGAACGAAATTTTCAAATTGAGTAATCCTCACTACAAAGAGCTAAAACAGAGGCTCCCCTATTCACCGAAGTTCAATGCATTGCTGCAGGTCTATGATGTACAGCTTGGTGGGGTATTCTGGGCTTTATTCACAAAGACTCAAATTGATGGGATCAATTTTCTAATGACAAATTTCCCACAGCAATTTAAGAATACAATATCTCTATCGAGAATTGGGGCAGGACTTGAGACTTCATACAGGGTCGATAATTTCCCCATGGAAATTACTGATGCGATGAAAGCCACGATCAGAGAACAGATGATACCTCTCGATGATACAATCTGGAATAGGATCATGCTCTCAGATGAAGAAATCAAGCAGAAATCTGGTATAAATCCGGCTGTCTATTTTTCACAGAAATTGGCACAAAATCTTCCGATTGATATAAGCCAGTGGGGAGATGTGCCCAAAATGATTAATATGCCGAATGTAGCACCAGTTGTGCAATCACCGATAGCAGGAACAATTATTCCACCGATGGAACAGCCAGCACCAGTTATGCCTCAGGTTGCACAGCCAGCAGTACCAAATAATCCTCAATTATCTGCTGAACTTGCTGCTGCAATATCTGTAGTTTGTTCTGTTGGGGTTTATGCAGGTCAGACTCTTGGTACTATCATCAAACAGACAGGCAAGACTTATATCACATATCTTGCACAGGCAAGTGAAAATTCTGAAGAAAAGGCTTCTGCCACTCTGATTCTTCAGAATTGGGATGTGGTCAATCAGTATGTCGCAGGTATTTTATTCTGATGAGTCAAATCAGTGATCTTGTTGTTTCAATACAAAAGAATTTTGGGATTGGGAGTCTCCATCATATGGGAGACTCCAATACCATACTTGAAAATCAGCTTGACAGAGCAAGTACTGGTTTATTTGAACTCGATTATGCCTTATCTGGTGGATTAGTCAAAGGTTCATTAATTGAAATTTTTGGTAGTGAAGGTGATGGTAAAACAACCTTGGCATTACATATTGCTGGACAACTACAAAAACAGTTTGGTTGGACAGTGTACATACTTGATGCAGAACATAAACTAAACATAGACTATGCACAAAAACTTGGTGTTGACACTGATAATATGTTGATCACACAGCCTGAATATGGTGAACAGGGTCTTGATATTGCACAGGCAGTATTGCAATCGGGTCTGATAAAAGTCTTTATTATAGATTCTGTATCTGCTTTAGTTCCTTTGGCTGAAGTAAATGGAGATTTTACTGATGTAAATATCGGTGCTCATGCACGATTGATGTCAAAAATGTGTAGAGTACTCACACCAATTATCGTACACAATGGTATAATCACAATATTTATTAATCAGGTCAGGGAGAAAATTGGACTTGGTGGTATGAGTTTTGGGTCTAATGAAGTAACTACAGGGGGGCGTGCTCTAAAATTTTATTGTGGTACTCGTATTAAGGTTACTTCTTCACAGGTAAAAAGGGGGGAAACAGTACTTTTAACAGAGAGGGATGTCAACCTTAATGTGGTAAAACAGCAGTGGGGCACTCCATTTCGTAAAACTTCACTCAGGTTGATACTTGGTGAGGGTTTTGATAAGAAGATGGATCTGTTGGAATATATGCTAAAAACTGGTGAAGTTGCACAGAATTCTTCATCATATAGATTTGTGGCAACTGGTGGATTTCTTGGAAGTGGTAAATCAAATGCCAGTGAAACTTTATATAAACTTGTTTTCCCAGAACCAGCACCAGTACCGGAATCAATACCAATACAAGAGGAGGTGAATGAAGATGCGATTGGACAAACAACTGATAGCGACACAACTGGATAAATTATTCGGTCTTATTCAGGAGAACGGAGTTGAAAAATATCCGATTGATGAATTAATTATTTTGATTGAGAGTGTGATACCAGTTCATGTAAAACTTGATATCACCAAGGCAGATGATATTGATTCATTACTTTCTATTTATCCCTATTTATACCAAAAACTTGTGATTATGTATGCACAATTTATACACAAGGCAAGAACTGGTGGATCAGATAAGAGATATGTAGCAGATATGAGATCATATCGGGATGCTTTTGAACAACTTCTCAGGGCAGTGAAAATGCAATACGATAGTTTAAGCAGAAGAATCACAGTCAACATCGATAATAGGAGTTAAAATGGTTGTTTCAACACTCTGCAGGAAAGTCTTTGATCAGGTCGGGCTTGAAGAAAATCTATTGAATGCATTTTGGGTGGAAGGTAGACTACAACTTATGCAAATCAATGGATTAGTAAAGATGATACAGGGTTCAAAAAATTTAGATATACAATATATTGATGGTTATTTAGCCCGATATAAATGGGCATTTAGGCCAGTTGTGCTTGATATTGCTGGATGTTTTGATATTTATTGTTTACTTCAGCAATTTGATCAGGATTTTCCATGGGGACAATGGAGTGAATTGGCAGCAATCAAAAATATCGAGATATTTAAAGAGTGTGTTCTGTTCGCATCACAGAATTTTAAACCATTAGTTTATGCACTGGCTATGTATCGGGGAAAAGTTGAAGAATTGAAAAACATGGCTGATATTGTCAACAAGGCCATGTCAAATCAATCACAGATAGTGATTAAACCTGTTTCGGATTCTGAAAGAAGACATTTGGATGAAGAATGGAGCAAAATGAAACACCATATAGCAAATACAGCACGATGGGATGAATCTTTATGCAATTGAAGCAAGCCACACAACATATCTTAAATGAAATAAACATCGTACCATTTTTAGAAGGTGAGGGTTTTGCCCCTAAAAAATTGGGATCGATATACCGGATACAGTGTCCATTTCATGATGATAGTACACCTTCCGTATCGATTTCAACTGAAAAGAATGTCTGGCATTGTTTTGGATGTCAGAAAGGTGGTTCTTTAATTACTTTTATCGAATTATTACAGGGTATAAGCAGATTAAAAGCTATTTCTTATATTCTTGACAAGGTGGGATTACAACTTGAGATTAATCCTATTGACAATTCGATATTAGTAACAGCATTAAATTTCTTTTTACAGCAGGAATGGACAGATGTAGTGATCAATTTCTTTAGTAACAAGGGTATTACAAAGGAGATTGCTACTGAATTTGGTCTGGGTTATTCGCCTAATAAGGATTTACTTTTTTCTCATTTAATCAGTATGGGTTTTTCATCTGAACAAATCTTCAGGTATGATCTTGTAGGTGAGAAATTTGATAATAGCATTGTTTATCCGATTTTTGATTATACTGGTAATATTATTTCTTTAAAATCAAGAATGTTAGATGGTGATACTAAATATATCGGATTGAATCAAAACATTCCGACAGTACCATCGATTATGCTCAATGGCCTTCATAAATTGAGTGGTGATGTAGTTTACCTTGTTGAAGGTGATAATGATAGGATTGCACTGGATAAATACCTTTCAAAGAATGAATCTGCAGTTAGTATGTTGGGTTTGAATTTTGATAATGAAAGATATAAATTATTAAAATCATTTGGTATTAAGGATTTTGTATTTTGGGTTGATGGGGATGGTGCAGGTTTTGATTTTATACATCGGATATCAACCAATTTTACATCGATCTTTGGGAATGATAACATATCTGTTAAATGTATCTTTATTCCGAATTTTGATCCAGATTCTTATGTTAAAAAAGAAGGCAATAAATATACAGAACATATTAAGTCTATTGTACAAATATTTGTTGAAAATTTGACTGGTGATACAAGGCACATGATTGATAATGCTATTGCATCATTTCGGGGCTGTTCTATTCTTATTCGTGAGGAATTGTTCCAATTCTTGGCTCAAAAGCTTGGGATGGAACTTTCGATAATACGAGAGATTTATGATGAAATCAGTAACCAAGATGTATACGACATTCTTAAGGAAAGATATATACTTAGTTATCTTATTAAGCATCAGGTTCAGATTTTTGATGTCGAGATAAAAAGTGAATGGTTTTCAAAGAAGATTCATCAACAGATTGTAGAAGGTTTATTGGGGAATGCTGATTTAGCAACTGATAGTGAAATTCATAAGTATATATCAGAACTTCCAATCGTTGAAGTTTCACTATTTGATATTATGGATAATTTGACTGTTATCAGGAATCTTTATAATAAAAGAAAATTGATCAATGTCAGTCAGAGGATTATTCAAATAGGTGAAAATTCATTGGAAGAGGCTATAAATTTTGTTGATAATGAATTTAATAGTTTGATATTGACCGATGCCCATGATGCTGTAACGGTTGGGGCAAGTATGAAAAACATTATTGATACTATGGTAACTGGACATGTGACATATGGACATCACTTTGGGGCTAACTGGATATTGACAAATCAGATATTGCTTGGATTATTGCCGAAGCTGATTATGATACTTGGTAATACTGGTCATGGAAAAACAAATATAGCACTTAATTGGGTCAATTTATTTTCTATGCAACAAAATATCAGGGGTTTGTATTTTTCAGGTGAAATGAGTGAGATTGAGCTAACAAAGAGATTATTATCAATAGCTACTGGGATTCCAGCAATACAAATTTTGACCAATCAACTTACAGCTGCTGATATCCAAAAAGTAATAGAAGTGAGTACTAAAATAGACAGTAATGTGTTCCACATGTCACAGGAAATGAATATACAAAATGCTTTGAGTCTTGTCAAATATTACAAAAGAAAGTATGGTATCCAGTATGTGGTATTTGATTACATTCAGTTAATGAATCTTTCGGGTCGTGAGTATCAGAATATTGCAAGAACTTCACAACTTAAGGAAATCACACGGCTAATAAAAGATAAAATAGTGGAGAAAATGGGTATCCCAGCAATTGTTCTTGGTCAATTGGGAGATGATGCACTGGATGAACCAATACCAACGATTAGGAGATCTTCTGAATCAAAAATCATGACATCTGATGCAGATGTTGGAATAGCTATGCGGAGAAAAACGGAAAAGGAGAAATCATTAGATCCAAGGGGTGATATACTTTTTCATATTGACAAAGTACGATATAACACCGACAAGCAACTGATATTACTCAATTTTAACAGAACGAATTTGTTTATTAATGAAGCAGGAATATAGGAGGCATGATGATAAGAAGATTAATAAAAAGAGTGATTCAAAAATGGTTATTCACATATGATTATGATATCGTGCTGGGAGAAGGAGCAAAACTGCCAACAAGAGTTTATAAGAATGATGCTGGATATGACCTATATCTCAACAAAGGAACGACAATCAAAGCCCATGAATTCGGAGATTTACCGACAGGAGTAATGATGCGGAATCAGATTCCATCATGGCTTTTAATGACTGGTAGATCATCAACGATCATTCGTTATAAATTACACGTTGTTATGGGTATTATCGATGGTGATTATGTAGGAGAACTGTATTTACAGGTTACAAATCTGTCAAATAAGGATGTTTCATTTCCACCGCATTTTCGGGTCGGGCAGATTATTGTAATGCCTCACACCAATATTAGATTCCATGAGAAAAAGACCTTAAAAGTAAAAGGAAGGGGTCATAATGGATTTGGACATACTGGGCAGTGACATGGAGTTTACATTAATACAAGTAAATTTTGATTTTTCAAATATCAGATTTATCTTGGATTCTATTAAAGAAGATTTCAAAAAGACTGGGAAAACAACCAATATACAGGTTGATGTTCTTGTAATACTTTTCAGGATTACTGAAAATCAAAGGATATTCAATTTGTTGTATCTCTTACACCAAAGATTGTTGTATTCAATCATTATTGGCAGATTTAATTATTATAAATCTTATCTGTATGAAGAAGATTCGTACGATATGCAAGGGATGTTGAATGAGGAGTTTGTAAGGAGGGTACGGTTTTATAAGATTCCTTCTGAAACTCCATTCAGTGGTTATTGTAAAAATTACCTGAAAAAATGGTTAAATCGTTATACTCAATTGATTATAGATAAGAACATAAAGTGTATACTAACAGCAGATATGGATGGCAACGATGAGTAATAACACTGGTTTTATTAATCTACACATGAAAAGTATTGGTAGTTTTGAATCTACAATATCAAATGAAGATATTCCAAAAATTGAAAGTACGGTTGTCTCTGCGATAGACAACAATATGTTCAATGTTATCAATTTTTATCAAACTTGTATAGAAAATAACAAAAAACCCATTATTGGGCTTGAAGTAAATATTAGTTTTGATGAACTGGATCAGCCAGTACAAATTTATAATGGAAAATTTGTAGGCAAAGCAACTTTGATAGCTCTTGATAAAGAAGGATATCATAATTTGATCAGATTATCTAATATCGGATATAAACGGGGTTTATATGCTGGTATCCCAAGGCTTGATTATGATATGCTTTCATTATATAGTAATGGTCTTGCATTTTTGATAGATCCAATTGAAAGTGATATGGCAATTTTTTTACAATCAAATAATATGAATCGGGTTTATCAAATACAGAATAGATTACATCAGATTTTCTATGATAGACTTTATATAGAATCTTTTTTATATAAAACTTTACCTGATTTTTTCATGACATCATCCATACCGAAGATCGCATCACATACAGTACAATTTTTAAAACCAGAGGACATTGTAATACTTCGGTATATGTTGGCTATTAAAGACAATAAGCAATTCAGTGATATCAATATTGATTCTACACATTTTTGGCAGGATGTCACGGCATTTGATAATTGGTTCAAATGTGATGAAATATCTAATTTATTCAGATTAATTGACAGAATACAAAATTACGAGATTCTCACTGATGTACAGTCAAGTATGCCACATATTCTTTTTAATGAACAGGATATGTGGAATCTTTTAGATCATGAATTAAAAGTCCGGAATATAGATGATGAGAAACATCGTGCAAGAATTGCATACGAAATGAAAACGATATCAAATTTTGGATATCTTGATTATTTTGTGATGATATATAGACTTTTACAGCATGTCAATGAAAACCTTGGTGGGTATTGGTCGGCTGGTCGTGGCTCTGTCGGAGGGTGTCTTGTAGCATATCTTCTTGGTATTACAAGGGTTGATCCGCTTGATCCTTTGGGTTTTGATTTAGAGATACCTTTTGATCGTTTCCTGAACTCAGGAAGAAAAACAATGCCAGATATTGATCTGGACTTTCTGCCTCAGGATAGACAGACCATCATCAAATATCTTGAAGATACGTATGGCACAAATTCTGTAAAACATATATCAACTCTTATGAGACTTGGTGCAAGATCTTCACTAAAAGAGTGCTGCCGGATTTCAGGTTATCTTACACCGGAGATTGAACAAATTATTAAAGCATTCCCATCAGATCAGCAATTGGATTTGTCATTGGTAAAGGATTCTGATTTATATAATAAAAATCTTCATGTTCCTTATTTTACAGAAATGTTTGAAATTGCTGAGAGATTAGAGGGTTTACCAAGATCAACAGGTATTCATGCTTCTGGAATAGCAATATCTTCATTAAATCTCGAAGAATCAATTCCTATGATGTGGTCTGGTGAAAAAGAAGTTACACAATATGACCAAAAGCAGATAGAATCGCTTGGTATTATCAAATTTGATATCCTTGGATTAAAAACTCTGCAGATTGTCGCAGACACGATGAATTTTTTATATCCTAATGAAACAATACGTGAAAAAGTACATAGATTGGATACAATTGATATTAATGATACGAATGTATTGGGATTTATTTGCTCTGAACAAATAGCAGGAGTTTTTCAGTGGGATACTTACGGATACAAGGTGGTGATCAGGAGATTAAAACCATCGAATTTTAAGGAATTAGTTGACCTGAATACTCTGGGCAGGTCTGCTTCACTCATTTCGGGACTGACAGATAAATACATCAAAAGAAAATTTGGACATGAATTAGTTGAACCCTTACATCATAGACTGACTGGGCTTTTACAATCAACATATGGCCTACCACTATATCAAGAGCAGTTGATGGAAGTTTTTATTAAATTGGCTGATTATTCGTATTCAGAAGCCGATGATGTAAGGAAAGCTGTTGGAAAGAAGATTCCTAAATTATTACAGCAGCAATATCAAAAATTTCATGATCGTGGTCTTGAGAATAGTTTATCAGAAGATGATGTGATGGGCATATGGGAGATTATCGACAAATTTAGTAAATATACATGGAATTTAGGTCATGCGATCACTTATACAAAAATTTGTTATGAGACTGCATATTTAGCTTACTATCATCCAAAGGAATTTTATTCAGCCTGTATCAACAATGCCGATGATGTGAATGAAGTCAACAATTATATCGATGCCTTAAAAAAGAGAGGTATTCCCATTTACAACACGGACATCAATGAATCGAATGTTGATTATAAGCCATATAAAGATGGAGTATTGTCTGGGTTCAATGGGTTAAAATTCTTCGGTGAGAAAAAACTTGGTCAATTTATAAAACTCCGTGATGAACATGGCATATTTATTGATTTTGATGATCTATTTAAGACCATACCCAAAACAGTACTGGATAAAAGATCAGTGGAATCTTTGTTATGTGCAGGTGCTCTTGATTCTTTGATTGAAAAAGAAGATATGTCACCGATTGTTAAACGACTGGGAGTGACAATTGAATATCTTCAGAATTTGGTATTGCAACAATATAGTAAATGTGGTAGAGTGGCACAAGATCTTACTTACACATTAAAAACAAATAAGATAACAGATTTATCGTGTATTGATGAAGTAATGGTGTGGGGTTATATAGCTGAATTCAAGGAGATATTTACAAAGACTGGTAAAAAGATGGCTTTTATCAAATTTGATACATATGAAGGCAGGTATGAAATCACGGTATTTGATAATGTATTAAATAAAATCAAATTAAAACAGAATATCCTATTATTAATGAAACTTGAATATTCAAAGGGCTTGGTGTGCAGGGATCTTCAATATGTCGAAACAGAAGTTATTCAGTAGAATGAATTATCATTGGTTGTTGGATGTGTACGATACCAAGGATACAGGGAAGGAGGAACAGAATGCAGAACCGTTACTATAACAGATATGATGTTGATTCCAACAAATTCGATCGTACCATGACCTTGGAAAAGAGTTTTTTTAAATTAGAAGAACTTAAAAAGGAATTAAAAAATGAGGAAAAAATAAAGAAGGAGGGACAAAATGATCGCTGAAATTGTTACAGTGGATCAATATGATGATGGTAAATATGATTGGGATGAAGAAGCCATCATTCTAACACCAAGTTCTGTTACTGAACGTACATTCCTTGAAAACATTTTAAAGAGATCTAATACGAGGGTCAGTTTAAGAATTTTCGATGAAAAAACTCATGCTGAATGGATTGGATCATGTAATAAAAATCGTGCCATAAGGGAAGCAGAAGCAGCAAAAGAAGAAAAAACAGAAGAATGATGCATTATAGCCAAGTTGGGGGCTATATCCCAACGTATACGCAAAATGGCGGAATGGTAGACGTTAGCCGACAGGCAAGAGTGACAGGAGAGACTGAAATGCGCAACTCACTTATTAGCACTCATGAAGGTTCGAATCCTTCTTTTGCGAAGAAAATCTCACCGTATTCAGGCTGTAGAATAAAATAAAACGGAAAGAGTACCAAGATGCCGATGGTAAGGCTAACCGACTTGGTGGAATTGGGGGATTTGGATAATGTAGGGTCTAAATCCTCCAATTCCGAAACCTGACAATATTAAGGAAAATGCAATGGATTTGATAAAATATGGCATGAGATTAGAAAACCATAATTGGGATTATCAAAGCATGGAAAATTCTGCGGTGTGGCTTGATGGACACAAAGAATTTGAAACCTTGATTCAATTGAGTTTTACCACACCAAAACACCGCAAGTTATTTTTATCATATAAAAAGAGAATGGAGGAAACAGAATGCCATTGAAATATTTCATCTGTCCAGACAGAGAATTTGTACTGGTGGGACAGTGCATTAAATCGGGAGGATGTAGACTAAAAAAGAGATGCTTGACTCAGGCAACTTTGATTTCTCTGTCAGAACAGAGGGAGTGGACTGGCATACCTTCAGTCACTCAATTACTCAAAGGTACAAAAGAGGCCTTTTTGCTTATTACACAAGACTATGCAGAAGATCCTGATGAAATTGCTTTTAGATTTGATGGAACATCTATGCACAGTGATCTGGAATCTCAGGATGTCGAAGGTGCTACAATAGAAGAAAGATTCACGACATCACATGGCATTACAGGAGCACCTGATATTCTTGAAACAGAGGATGGTTGGCACATTCTAACAGATTATAAAAAATCAGGTTCATTCAAAGTAGCTAAAGCTCTGGGAATGACTGAAGTGATCAGAGACTCACCGAATGAAGTATATAAACAAAAAACTTATATCACAGTTGATGGTATAAAGATTTCACGTGAAAAAGGTGAACCCAAGATTATCAAATCTCATGTCCCAGATTTTTCAAAGAGAGATTGCTGGGATTGGGATATGCAGGTTAATTATTATAGAATTGGTCTTGAAGAAAGGGGACACAGGATCGATGAAATGAGAATACAAGCCCTTGTACGTGATGGTGGTACGATGTCGGCGACTAAGTATGGATTAATGAAACGTTTTTACTTAATCCCAGTGCCCTTCATCAATAATGAACAAGTAATAGAATATTTCATACGCAAAAGGGACCAACTAATGAAGGCTTTGGATCAGGGTTTTTGGAATGAACCTTGTACACCAGATGAACATTGGAATGGCAGAAAGTGTGAAAAATTTTGTTCCGTAAAGACAATGTGTGAATATTCTCCACATTATGGCAAAAAAGAGGAGGTAGTTGAGAATGAGACTGACAGCGGAACAGATGAATAAAATCAAAGAAGTTTTGGATTTAAAGTCGAATGAATATCTTCATTTTTCGTTTGTATCACTGGGTTTCAATGTACGTATAAAACAGAGGACTAAGGCTGAAGGATATAAACCTTTCATTGAAATTTTAAAAGAGGCAGGTGTGGACATTTCATATTGCAGAAAATGTCTAAAAACAACTAAACTACACGGGGTAGTGATGCATGCACATCACATCATTCCTAAATCTGCAGGTGGTAAAGATGATCCTGAGAATGGTCTGCCATTGTGTTTTGATTGTCACATGAGTCTTCATGATAAAGTCTGGCATACTGTAGAAGTAGTAAAAGCTTCAGTTCTTGAGTATCTCCGAAAAAAATACAAAGTAAGGTATAGTGTGACAAATGACTAAAAAGAATGATAATTATCCGGTGTTGCCCCATATTGCCTATGGTTTGTGTGAGGATGTAAAAGGTCTATACATATTACTTCCAATTCCCCCGATATCACTCAATACATATAAAAAGATGCACTGGGGAGCAGTCAAGAAAGAAAAAGAGAATGTCAAGGCTATCATTGATGTTGTTTTAATTTCTTGTATAAATCAATCTTATATCAAATCATTCACGAAAGAAGGGCTTACACTAAAACAGGCAGTAATTGACCAGTGTGAAGTTACTTGGTTTTTGACCTTTTTAAATAATAGTGGGCAACATGATACTGATAACTATGTGCAGAAGATTTTTATGGATGCCATTGTTATGAGTGGCGTCTTAACTGATGATAATGAAAAATATGTCACAAGGACAACAGTGGAATTTAAGAAGAAAAAGGTGAATTCGGCTTGTATATTTCTTAAAGGTGATGTGCATGAACACATGTTTCTTAATTCAATGAAAAAGATAAAATATCAATCATTGATAGATTTTTTAGATGATGAACGATAGGAAGGTGAAAATGAAAGAAAACATGACATTGATTTATCTTGCAGGTGCTCTCAGGGGAGAAAATAAAGATGCAAATATGAAGGCAGCCCAATTCTGGGCTGAACAGTTATGGAGGAGAGGCTTTGCAGTTTATTCCCCACATATGAATTCTGGTTGGCTGGATACACCAGAAACTGATCCACACGTATTAGAGGCAAATATTCAATTGATGAAAATGTGTGATATAATGGTAATCATGCCATTCTATGAAGAATCAAAAGGAACATTGGCTGAAATTAAGGTATACAGAGAGATTGGCAAACCAATCTTTTATATTAATGACAATAGAGAGTTACTAAAAAAAGGTATACTCAAATTAATAACAGATCAGGAGAAACGAAATGTTAGTATATGATATAGAAATTTTAAGACCACCAGTGTTCAATCCGGCAAAACCTGATTATCAATATGCTAAAAGTTGGACTGATTATATCGGAATGGGTATAGCAGTTCTTGTTGCATATTCGTATAAGACCGGTATAACCAATAGATTTTTGAATTGTGAAGGTGTTGAATTTCGTGATAATACGGGATTACAAAAATTACTTGACGAACACCAAATTTTGGTTGGGTTCAATCACATTCATTTTGATAACAATATTTTGATTGCCCATGGGTATAAATTGCCCATAATTCATTATGACATTCTCCAGCAGTTATGGATTGCTGATGGTTTATCTCCAACTTTTGATAGAAGAACACATGGTGGATATTCACTTGATGCTGTTGTATCTTCGAATATCGCAGGGGAAAAGAAATCAATGAATGGGGCTGATGCCCCCTATGCTTGGCAGGATGGTGAATATAATAAGGTATCAGATTATTGTGCTCAGGATGTTGCACTCACAAAACAGCTCATGGATAAAGTATTCTTGGATGGTGGACTGATCAGTCCTAAAAAGAAAGTATTTACAAGATTAAGCATACCGGTCTGTTTTTAATGGTAGGAATGAAATAAAATATGAAATATCTTATAATATTGTTAATATTTTGTGGATGTGATAATCATGATGAAACTGAATTATTTAATACGATTTGTATTGATGGTATTAAGCACTTGTCAGTTGTTACAAAATATGATTGTAATTATATCCCACTTGAGATTGATGGACAATATGTGAGGTGTAAGGAATGAAGGAATTAAGTGAATCTGTAAAATTGTGTTTTATCCACATAAAACTTGTGTGATAACAGGAGGAATGAGATGACACAGCACGATAGAACAATAAACGACGGTGGGCCAGCGTTTCCTTCTGGTAAAAAAGATAAATATGGATATTATATTGAAGGCATGTCGCTTCGGGATTATTTTGCGGCAAAGGCTATGCAGGCAATGGCGGTTGAATACGACATGAGACCCGATATTTACGATGTAGTAATATGCGAAAAAGCATACAAAATTGCCGATGCAATGTTAGCGGCAAGGCAGGAGGGAAATGATGAAATTAGATTTAATAACAAAAAAACAAGATGAATATTATACACCTGAGTATGCAATAAAACCATTATTAAAATATATAAATCCTGAATGGGTGGTGTGGTGTCCTTTTGACATTGAGAAAAGTAATTATGTAAAAGTATTTATGGAAAATGGGAATATAGTTTATTATACTCATATTCATAATGGGGAAGATTTTTTTAATACTAATATTGAATGTGATGTAATTATTTCAAATCCACCATATAGCATGAAAGGTGATGTATTGAAAAGACTTTTTGAACTTGATAAAAAGTTTGCCATGCTTGTTGGTGTTGTTGGTTTATTTGAATCAGAAAAAAGATTTTCAATGTTTGAAAAATATGATTTTGAGTTATTATATTTTAATAGAAGGGTGGCATATTTTAAGAGTTATGAAGAGCAAATCCCAAGTTTGAATCCACCATTCTCAACTGTTTATGTTTGTAGAGGATTATTACCAAAACAAATATGTTTTGACAGGATAGTGAAAAGCGAGCCACGGAAGGCGAGCCAGAGTTAAGCCATGTCACTTAACGCACAAGGACAAGCTACGTTGCCGAAGGGAAAGGAGGAAGTTATGATAGGATATGAGAAAATTAAAAAGTTTGTTTCGGAAGTACATGAAATAAATTGTGCTTTGACTGATGAGATCATTGAGTTTATTGATGAGGTTATTTTGCAAGAACAAGTCGGCAATGTGGCGAAGGCCGGAGCGTCAGCGGAGCGCATAAGCTCAGTTATATGCAATTATGAGCGCATACCAAAAGGAGATTTTATGGAATTTAAAAAAGGCGATAGAGTTGTTGATGATGATGGAAGATATGGAATAGTAGTTGATGCGAAAAACATACATAACATTATAGTCGAATATGATGGCAAAAACATAGGATCAGGAATGTATTGTGTTGATAAAACTTGTATAGAATATGATAGACTCAAAAAGGTGCGCTCATAATTGCATATAACGAGTGACGCATGATCCGAAGTGCCGAAGCGGGTTCATGTGGCAGTAGAAGTTAATCGGCA
>CAYMGX010000024.1:0-2685 GCA_964390065.1 uncultured Fibrobacter sp.
GTACTTCCAACAATCAACTACGAAACTCCTGATCCTGAATGTGATCTGGACTATGTACCAAACAAGCCAAGAGAGATGAAACTTGATGTCGTTATTTCAAACGCATACGCATTTGCAGGTAATACATCATCCATAGTTCTCAGAAAATACAAAGGATAATGTCGAGCATGGCACCCACAAAAATTTTTATTACTGATGTCGGAATTATCAGTGCATTAGGCATGGGTTTTGAAAAAATTTCTGAGGCACTTTCACAGAACCCGCACATTGCATCTGTAAAAGATTACGAATTTCATCAATTTGAAAAAGAGATTCCTGCACACCTCATTCCTGACTATAATCCTGAAGTGGTACTTGGTAAAAAGGGTCTCCGGTTGAAGGATCACTCAACAAAGCTGATTCTTGGCACGTTTGAAACCTCTTTTAAAAATATCATGGAAGCATCAGATGAGGCTAATCGCCCGGGTATTTGTATCGGAACGGCTTTTGGCAGC
The DNA here is from genome assembly GCA_964390065.1 of uncultured Fibrobacter sp. Lineage (GTDB taxonomy): Bacteria > Fibrobacterota > Chitinivibrionia > Chitinivibrionales > Chitinispirillaceae > JAAZBG01. Next base: position 495 of record CAYMGX010000024.1, read on the forward strand.
ATTCAAAGTATCGGGGATTTCCTTAGTGATTCTATTGTCAACGGTGTCGGAAATGTAAATCCACAGGCGTTTGCCAATACGGTTATCAATGCACCGACAGGTCAGGCAAACATCCGTTATTGTGCAAAAAATCTTAGCGCAACAATAGCAACCGGATTCAATGCCGGTCTTGATGCTCTTATTTACACATTCAATTATCTCAAATGCGGATACCTGCAATCAGTAGTTGCCGGTGGCCTTGAAGAGGTGAGTTACTATTCTTTACTTGGATTTATGCGGACTGGCATTCTTGCATCTGAAGCTCCGGCAAAACCATTTAGTATATCATCCAAAGGTGTTGTTATGGGTGAAGGTTGTGCATTATTACTACTCGAAACTGAAGAATCGGTCAAAACACGTAATGCTAAAGCAGTTGCAGAGATTGTCGGAACCGGTTCGACATTTGATTCTGATGCAGCACAGAGTGGTGTATCAAATGGTGATGCAGGTAAGCAGGCAATAGTAATCGCATGTAAGGAAGCAGGGATCAACCCTGAGCAGATAGATTTCGTGGCATCAGGGGCAAGTGGAAATCCTGTTGCTGATAAACTTGAAGCAAAAGCAATTGCACTTGCACTTGGTTCGAAAGTTCCGGTTACAGCATATAAACGTTTTACCGGTGAGTGCTATGGAGCATCAGGAGCAATTAACACTCTTTGTGCTCTTTCTGATATGAAGAACAACCGTATCAGTGGAATTGGTGAAAATTATACTTCACCTGATGAAATCAACGTTGTATTTTCAACAATTCAAAAAAGTAGTACCTATGCACTTGTGACATCATTTGCATGCGATGGTAACTGCAGTGCACTTATTATTAAAAACGTTAATTAACACATAATTCGTTATCTATAGGAGTTTTTCATGAACAGTGAAGAGATTAAAGAAACAATCCGTGGATTAATTACAGAAATCGCAGAAGACATGGATGTGGATACTGATTCAATCACCGATGATGCAAGTTTTGTTGAAGATATGGGCCTCGATTCAATGGCACTTCTTGAAGTTCTTGCTACCATGGAGAAGAAATTTGGCGTTTCAATTCCTGAATCGGAGTTTCCAAATATTACATCAATCAACAAATGCCATGCAACTGTTGAAAAGTATCTCGCTGCAGCGAAGTAATGTAAAATGAGAATTATGAAGTTTAAAGGTTGAATGCTGAGTATGCATTCCATGCTTTAGACTTCAGTTTCTCTTTTAACACATCCGACTTTCTCATAATGTATTCTATCTTTCGTTGTTCCATCCCTCCCGGTAGTAATGTTTATTTCGTAAATACAGATCCTGCAGTAATTATTGATACAGGCAGCCCTGATTCTGCCAAACAAATGCTTGACATTTTAAATTGTCATGTACCGTTAGACAATGTCGGCTATATCCTGTGTACACACACTCATGGTGATCATATCGGAGGTGTATCTTCATTTCAGAGGGCATTCCATGCAAAAACAATGATGTTCATGCCTGAGGTAAACTCAAAACTGACTGATAAACACCGGCGTGAGATACGATTGATTCATGAAATGCCAGAAATTGATTCCTACCTTGAAGCAGATATGCAAATTACCCTTGGTGATGATACCGTCAGGATTATTCATACACCGGGCCATACGGATGATCACTGCTGTTTCTATTTTACAAAAAGAAAATACTTATTCACCGGTGATCTTCTTGCCAATGAAGATATCGGGTTTCTTAACCTCAACAAACATTATACAACTGCACTTGACGAAACAAAACATTCTATCGAACAGTGTGCAACTCTTGAGACAACACGGGTATTTACCGGGCATGGTGATATATACCGTATCGCACCGTGGCAGAAAATGAAACGTAAATTATCACTATTTGAGAGAAATCCGATACTTTTGGTGTCACACACTCTCATTTCGCCATTCCTTTTTCATCTCTGGGCAGCCGGGAGGCCGGTACCTGTTGAAGAATCTGAAAACTATATTGTCGACCACGCGGACCTTTTTGATGGATTTCTTGAAAACTGTACACCGGATCTGATCCTTCAGGAATTTAGAAAACTTGCCACATTGTTACTATTTCGCGGTATCGTGAATGTAGCAGACAACTGTTACTCGTATGCGTTAACAAGTAAACCGTCATGGCAATGGTATAAGAGAAGGATGAAGGAATAGCA
>CAYMGX010000024.1:2785-28951 GCA_964390065.1 uncultured Fibrobacter sp.
CGTTAACAAGTAAACCGTCATGGCAATGGTATAAGAGAAGGATGAAGGAATAGCAGATGATTCGCAGCTATCAAAAAGGTAATCTGCCATTGACAGTCCATTCATGTGTACTTTTAAATTTTTCTCTGGCATGCCGGTCTAAAACCATATTCGGCATTCATTGAGCCGGAACTGATATAAGACGTGCTCACGGTTATAACTCTTTTCTCTTCAACTTTTTTCCGTTGTCACATACCCTGACAAACTACTATTTTCTGGTGTTTGTAGATGTACTTTTTAATAGCAGCAGTCTAAGGATCATTACCGATAATGAGTTTAAGCAGGCACATTCAAACGACTATCATTCCTGAGATAAAAGGCTTATCATCATCAGAACTGAAACTGATGGTACTTGAAACAGGTAATGCGTGGTTTGAATCGCATGGTGAAAATATTGAACTGATACACCACAACCTAAAGCAGCTTAACCTTGAATCATCCGGCGAACTTATTGAAAATATTAAAGTCAATATACTTCTTCACTACTATGAAAAACTTCTCCCTCTGATTCTGACACCACAACAATTTGCAGCTTTTATCGATGAAAACATCGACCTCTCATCCTGTATTGCAAAAATCGGAGAGGTTAAAAAAAGCGGACGCGGAATGCTTCTGGCTATTGCTCATTTTGGTGCAGTTGAACTCATAGGCCCATCAATCGCCCGTCACAACATGCCACTTAATGTCGTACTTAAATTTTCCACCAGTGAGTTATCCGGATCAGCACACGATCAGGCTGAGAATTTTTTAAAAAGCGGCTTGTTTAGTCCGATAAAATTTATAGAATTAGGAAAACCGCAGACTAACGGTGCACTCGATATGGCTGCTGCACTCCGGAGATCTGAAGCATTACTGGCTGTTTTTGATGAAGCAACCCCATATAACATACCGGTTACTTTATTCAATAAGACATTCAACGGTGGCTCTGGTCTTGACAAATTAATAATGTATACCCAGCGCAATACTGCTGTGTATACTGCATTCATGATCAGATGCGGCAATGACCGTTACAAGCTTGTCCTAAATGAAATTGACAGTTCCGGTAAAATGGCTGTTCAGAGGCTTTATGATTCACTTGCGAAGATTCTCGCAGATCATCTTGAGCAGTGGTATTTTCTTCATGAGGAACTACCGCTTATTGAAACGGTGATTTCATAACCACATTACCATACAATCAACCGGCAACTGCTTAATTTACAGAAGTAAAAAAATGAAAGGTACTGTATGATACTCAGGTTTATCTATCCCAGATTCAGAAAATTTCTTGAAAACCACAAGGAGCTGGATAATTTTCTGAGTAAGTACCTTGTAGGCAACTACACCATGCCACCATCACTTGCAATACCGATTCTTGCAGCACTAACCCCGGATGAACATGAGGTCAGACTGACAGATGATAATTACGGTGATCCGATTGATTACGACGAAAAAATCGACGCTGTAATAATCAGCTGTTTTACACCACAGGCACAACGTGCCTACGAAATTGCTGATGAATACCGGAAACGCGGTACGTTAGTGCTCATGGGCGGCATTCATCCGACAGCACTTCCCGATGAAGCAAAGCTTCATGCCGATGCCGTATGCATTGGCGAAGGAGAACCGGTATGGCCCCAGATGCTTGCCGACCTGAAAGCAAAAACACTCAAACCATTCTATAAAGCAACATCAGTGTATTCCCTGGAGCTGTTTCCTAATCCGAAACGCAACATTTTTCGTCAGGACATTTACAAGTGGAACGCGCATCTTGTTCTGACCACACGTGGATGCCCGGTGCAATGTGATGGTTGTCCGATTCCTGATAAAGAAGGTATACAGGTTCGTCTGCGGCCAATTGAAAATATTGTTGATGATATCCGGACAATGCCTTACAAACAATTCTATTTCACCGATGATACGATTATGCTTCCGGGGAAAAAATACTCAAAATTTATGCTCAATCTTATGGATCGGACCAAAGAACTTGACGTAAGCATATTTGTTGCATCTACAATGATGATGATGCCGGATCCTCAGTTTTATAAAAAACTTGCAAAAGGCGGTGTTTCATCGATGTACACCGTATTCGGTTTTGATCGTGTATCACAACAGCTCTTTGATCGATCATGCACAAAAGAACAGTGGCAGGCCGGTATTGATCTTGTAAAAATGAATGAAGATGCCGGAATCCACTTTTTTGCATCAATTGGCATCGGTTTCGACAATCAGGACCGGTCCGTTGTTGACAGAATTTTAAAATTTTGCCGTGATGCCAATATTGATCTTGCTGAATTTTATATCCCGACACCATTCCCGGGTACACCATTCGGGCGGCGTGCTGATGCTGAAGGACGAATTCTCCATAGAAATTATAATGTCTGGAATCATGGAAATATCGTTTTTAAACCGCTCAACTTTACAGAGACAGAATTAATGGATGACTTTTACACGTTATGGAAATGTTTCTATTCCGGCATTGAACCAAGTTCAACATTGAGAACATTTGATATCAGTAAAACATCTTCTTAAACGTTTTTTCATCAGGTTTATTGTATGACAAAAAGATGGGATGCAGTTTTTGTCGGTTCCGGTCTATCGGCACTGACATGCGGGGCTTTTCTTGCTAAAAAGGGAATGCGGGTAAAGGTACTGGAAAAGCACTACCGGATTGGGGGATATGCACACAGTTTTTCACGACAACTGTATCGTTTTGAATCAGGCATTCACTCTGTACCGATGGGCCCGAATGGATATATATTTACCCTGCTTCACGCGCTTGGCATCGAAAACAAAATCGAAACAGTTTCTCACAATTGTATGTACACTGCACAATTCGCTGATAAACAATACATTATTCCATCATCGCCTGATGCACTTCGTCCATGGTTTTACGAGCAGTTTCCAAATGACCGCAGCGACCTTGATGCGCTTCTTGATGACATGGCATTTCTTTACAAAGAGATTGTCGGCCCGCTTTTCCGGTTTGAAAAAAAAGGAAACGAAACAAACCCGCGCATACTTGACAAGTACCAAAAACACACCTACAAAACATATATCGAAAGCTATATTAAAGATCCCGAACTGCAAAATGTGTTTTATGCACAATGGCCTTTTGCCGGAGTTGTCCCGGAGGTTGCATCAGCAACCTTTTTTACGTTGCTGTTTTATGTTCATGCAATGGAAGGATCTCACTATGTCAAGGGCGGATTCGGAATGCTTGCTGAAGCACTCGCAGAGGTGATACGGGAACATGGCGGTGAGGTGACATGCAACAGCGAAGTAATATCACTATGTAAAGAACACGGAAAAATCAAACATGCTGTACTTGCAAGCGGAGAGACAATTGAGGCCGATCGATTTATTTCCAACATAAGCCCAGACACGCTGCTTGAGCAGCTTCTCGACACTGAATCAACAAACAGGCTCTGGGTACGCCGTTCGAATAAATTGACAAAAGCGTCCTCAGCACTTGCGGTCTATCTTGGTTTTGATACCGATATTAACGCGTTACTTCCGGAAAACATTCTATTCTGGTATAAAAACTCCGATTTCGTGAAAATAAATGAGCGTATTATCAATTGCGATCACACTATTAATGACCATCTTATCTTTTTAAAGACTCCGGATCCGGAACAGAAATCGACACTTTTTCTCATGAAATATGCAAATGAATGTGAAACAATCAACTGGGTAACGGAAAAGGATCGTATTGCAGATTCGATGATCTCAGATGCAGAAAAAATAATTCCCGGAATGAGCAGCCATATCACATGTAAAGTAACTGCATCCCCGCAAACATTCAGGCGATACACCGGTAATTCAGGCGGTTCGCTTTATGGGTATGCAAACCTTGCAGATCGCTACAGTGAAGCACGAATACCGATGCAAACATTCATTACAAATCTTTATCAAACAGGCCACTGGTGCAGAGGAGGCGGAGTCTGGAATGTCATGGAATCCGGCTATACGGTTGCACGAAGAATTCTCGGGGAGAACATTATTTAAACCCGGTCAGGCTGATTAAATAAAAAAGGCACATATTAGAAGTATGTGCCTTACGAAATCATCTGTATTGTAATCTGCTAAAACGTGTAACTAACTCCAAATCCAATAAGACCAAGCACCCCCAGCCCACCTGCAACAGAACACCCGACTATTGAATTTATCCGTTTGTCGTTAGCAATATTCCAATCGCCTATTAGTTCTTTATTAGCAAGACGCATTTCATCTACATGTTTAGAATATTTAAATGCAAATGCCAATGCAGTAACAGCACCAACAGTACCAACACTCAGACATGTGTATCTGAAAATTTTCAACTTTTTATCTGATTGAGCACCATCAGTGCTGAGATCTTTTGGTTTGTTAACCTGGGGTTTAGTATCCTTAATGCTCTCTTTAATAGTACTTGCACCACTTGCACCTGAAATTGAATCAGGGTAAGAGAACGGCATACCCTCGACAACAAGCTTAATCTGTTCATTAACGGTGAAATTGAATTGTCCATTCTGTTGAAATACTGCATTCTGAATAATGATATTCTGGCATTGGGATTTGATACCATATACGGAATATTTTAAAGCAAAATTATTTAAAAAAGCACCCTCAGCATCCTTCGAAACGTAAATTCCATTCCAGTCAAACGGATTAGGAAGCTGCTCTGCTCTGGTATTGAATATATTATCATTCAGTGAAGTAAAGATTACCATTTTTGTGTCTGACCCCTGTACCGCCACGCGTCCGGAAACCTGAAAACCGGTAAAAGGGTGAAACAAAAAAACAATACCTTCCGGAATACTTACACTCGTACCTTTAGGAACAATAATGTCCTTCTCAACAATATACGGATTTTTTGCTACGTCAAAAGTAATTCCGCTTATATTCCCGGAAATCAGTGTCTCTGCAGATACTGAGCTACATAAAAATGCAAACATACAAAGTAAAGCGCTAACAAATCTCATAATAAAACCAACCCCTTTGTGATTTACGATTCATTCAAATCGTTAATTTATACTACAATATACAATTCGCAAGATATCATTAAATAGAATTCATCTCACATAAATTGATCTGCCTGCAATAGCCTATTGTTGCAGTTTAATAATATCCGTCGGACAGTCAAATCGTGAAAAAATCTTTCCTGCAAATGGATGATCCGGATGTGCAATCTGAACATGACAGCCATACTGGATCATAAACATGTTGTTAACACTCCTTTCCCATTTAGCAACAAAGGCTGATGTATTCATTGCATTGGTCCTTGCGCTCTCAAACAGTCGCATCAACCCCCACCTGCCGCCAAATTTCATTTCTTCCGTATACTTGGAATTTACAAATATCTTTAATAAAACGTCATCAGCCTGCCCCGGAATTGGCCACTGAACACGCACACTATTCTCATCCGGCAGAATTTTATACTCCTGTGCACCAAAGGTAATTGATCCCTGAAGTTTATTCTGAGGCAACGGGAGCATACGGATCTTATGTATTATCAGTGTGCCATCCAGATTGAAAAATGCCCGTGTAATTTTTTCAGCATTTTTCATCGATTCAAAAAGTTCCGGTTTAAAAAGAATGGTTATATTACCGACCTGACGTGTTTTCCATTCATTGCCATCTTTGTAAATGTATGGTTGCAGACTCCGGGTGTAAAATCCCCAGAATGAACCAGTATTCGGCCTGAAGTACTCCATAACACCATCAAATGAACACTCATCATCACTGTGTGAAAATGGATATTTACCTGCAAAACCATTTGTAAAGACCGCCGCAACATCATTCTGCCATTTCTGATTTAATTCTTTTGCTATAAGTGCAGACATGACATTTCCTGTATAGTCAACAGAATTCAACAGGATCGGTGTCAGCGCCATTTTAATCTGATCCGGCATTCCGATCAGAACCTTCTGCGTATAGTTGTATGAGCTGAGCAAAGGATCCTGGTCGGTACCATTGAACGTTGTCAGCAAATTTCCCTGTTTTGAACACCGGAGCAGTGCTTCAGCCAGAGTACTCATCCTGTTACGATACTCAGCCATTGTCGCCGTTGCTCCTTCGGATTTATGAAATGATGACAATGGAGAAAATGCATTTTTTACCGCCTCCTGCGGTGATGTCCCCGGTGGCATGAGTGCCTTTAATGGAGAAGCTTTCTTTTCTATTGCCTTTATTTTCTTTGCAAACACTTTTTTTGCAACCTCTGCAACCTGCTCCTCTTTTGCCTTGATTTCAATGTTTGACATTGTAAGAATTTTTTGCAGCACAAGGTCCATCTCTGATCCTGTAACTGCAAGCTTCTGAAGTACCGTTCCTGCACGGATAATATCGCCAAAAGGTTCTACACTGATTGAACCAAGGAACTCAATCCACTTTACAAAAACATCATTGTAATACTCCGCAATCAATTCTTCCCGAAGCTCATTTTTGTTGGTAAATCCATCAGTAATTTTTTCTTTCGAAACTCCCAGTACCCAGTCAACTTTAAACGGATCTTTTATGACATTTTCAAGTTCATCAGCGACAAAACGGTTCCATCCCTCTTGTGTGTAAAGCAGACTGATACTGCTCGGACTTTTGAGAACCGGGTCAGCATTTCCCGCAAGTAAATCAGTCAATGTCATCTGAGGTGCAATCGAGAGCAACCTGTCCCGCATTGATTCATAAAGCACCTGCGCATCAGGCAGTTTCGACAATCGTTGACGGGCAATGGCTACCATATCCTGCTTTTCCTGGATCAGCTGCATTTCATTGGATTTCAGATAGGAACAATAAAGTCTGATACTGTTTCTAACAATTATTTCAACGTTTTCGGGTAATCGGCCCGCGCTACTTCCTTTTGTAAACTGATACACTATCGCTGCTTCAATGTTTTCTCTAATAGTGACAGTGTCAATACGGTCTTTATTCTGTGCTATTGCTTCAGACATTGACAAATAAGCCTTTAACTGTCTGTAAAGCAGCGTATACTCTTCTCCGTTCAATGGTTTAAAGCTGGCATTCGCATCATGAATATTACTCTCAAGATATGATACTGTTGGTACAACAATGAAATTCCATAAACGATTAATGTATACATTTTTCAGTGCTGCATAAATTTCTTTTGACTTTACAAGCCCTATACCATATTTGGGAGATATCCCCTTCTCGTAAAACTTTTTATACTGTTCAAGCAGATCACCAAGACGTCCTAACTGTTCATAGGCATCAGTGACCGATTGAGGTGCTGACAGAGCTGCATCCATTTCAGCCTTGGTTTTATTGTACAGTTTGTTTACCTGTGAATTTGCAAACGCCATGTATGATCCGACCGACAAAAATACCGCTGCAAATAAACCGGTTAGAAGCCAATACCGTATCCGTTCTTTGCGCGAAAACTTCTGCGTTTTCTGCAGCAACTGTGTACCGCCCGGGAAAATCTGGCTGAACAACCTTTTTGTAAAGAATGACTTTACCTGTTTTTTTGCAATATTCATTGCGACAGGGGTTACTGATGTTCTTGACATTCTGTGAGGATTAAGCGGGTGATTCAACACCGTATTACTTAGATCGGATGGTTCTGCCGACCGGGCTGCATAATCGATTGCTGTATTTGATGACACTTCAAATGATTTACAACTTCCGAAATAAAAACCCCTGAATACCGGTTTACCCTCATATTTACTATCCTTGAACAGTTCTGCAAAAAAATCTCCGGCTCTTGTCTGCAAACCTTCAAATTCAATCGTAAAGCGACAAATAGCTCTTCGTACTGTTTCTTTTCTTTCTTTTGATAAACGCTTCAGCCGAAGCGCTTTTAATGACCCACACAGTTCCTCATGCTCCTGCACAAAAACTTTTCTCGCGGGAGCCATCTGCTGATCAGTTGAAAAAGTTGCTCCCAATAACTGATCAGGCCATTCCACTGATGCATCATTGAAAAATTCATAAAAGCCGCTAATGGCATCAGCCTTGGTAATAATGCAAAAGACAGGAAGTTCAATGCCCCAAAACGCAATAAATTCATCAATTTTCGAACGAATCGTTGCTGCAATACCCTTAATAGTTTCACTATCGCTTTTCAAAAAATCTTCACAACTGATAGCACATACGATTCCGTCAACCGGACGCTCATTACGACATTCAACCAGTCCCTGATAAACAGATCTGAATGTGTCAATATTTTCCGGCTGAAGCAATTTTCCTGGAATATCAATCCAGACAGCTTCATTTGAAAATCGCCACTCGACGCCACTCGCGGTCGCACCATCTTTGTCTTCCGGATAGATAAGCGGGAAATGTACATCAGAGCCGTTAAGAACGGTGGTCTTACCTGACTTTTCCGGTCCTATGAGCATAAACCAGGGATTGCCGTAAATTGCACTGCTCTTGAAAAGGTTGCTCCGCTTTACAGAATCAACATATCTGTGTGTCGCAGTCTTGAGCTCCCTGAGTATTTTTGATGACACCTCATTATTGCCCATGAGCTTTGCTGACTTTGAACTACGCTTATCTTTCCTATTAAACAATTTCATTAATACAACCACTCGTTCTCAATTTGTATTTAAGAAATCAACACGACAGCAATCATATACTGTCGTGCTGATTGAATTCACTTATGCGAAAAAAAATTATGCCGTCACAGTATCTTTTACTTCAAAGGTGATCGCAAATTCACCGGCTTCATCTACATCTATCTTTACACATTTTTCCTGTTCCTGATTATCGGAACCAACATTTGCGAGCAGATAATTTGAAATCGCAGGAAGAAGACTGTTGTTGATAATCATGTCAATGTTGCGGGCTCCGGCTTCTGCAGCACTGCAACGTTCGGCAATTGCACTAACAACAGCATCACTATAAACACAGCCTGCCTCATGAGCATCCTGAAGCCGTTTTTCCACCTTGTTAAGCTTCAGTCGTATTACCGATTCGATAACATCACGTGTAAGCGGCAGAAATGGAACTACAGTACAGCGGGCAAGCAGTGCAGCCTGAAAATGTTCTGTCAATTCAGGACGAATATATTCGATAATCGCTTTAGGATCAGTAATGTCCTGTGCCTGCGCCTGCATAATCGTGTCTGCACCAAGATTTGACGTCATAAGAATCACTGTATTTCTGAAATTAATATCACGCCCCTCACCATCACGCATCATACCCTTGTCAAACACCTGATAAAACATATTCAGAACATCACGATGCGCTTTCTCAACTTCATCAAGGATTACAATGGAATACGGTTTCTGGCGAACTGCTTCTGTCAGGATACCACCTTCACCGTACCCGACATATCCCGGAGGCGATCCTTTAAGCTGCGATACGGTATGCTTCTCCTGATACTCTGACATATTGATTACTGTTGAGAATTTCTCTCCACCGAAAAGGAGATCTGCAAGCGCCATTGCAAGCTCGGTTTTACCGACACCTGATGGTCCGGTGCAGAGAAATACACCCATTGGAGCCTCCGGATTAGTCATACCGGTTTTTGCAGAACGGATAGCTGCAGATATTTCAGCGATTGCAGCAGCCTGCCCCTTAACTCTTTCGGAAAGTTTAGTTTCAAGCTCCAGAAGAGTCTGTGCCTCATCTTTGACCATTGATCCGACAGGAATTCCCGTCCAATCAGCAATGACCTGCGAACAAATCTCTCCGCTTACATGAGGATACACCATTGCAGTTTCTCCAGCTATTACAGCAAGCTCTGCATTCTTCTGATCAAGCTCTGATTTCAGCTTCGTTATCATATCGGCATCGGAAGCACCCTTACTATCAGCATCAACAAGCTGCTCCTGAAGTTTTACGATAACCTCAACAAGCGCTTTTTCCTTTTCCCACTTTGCAGTAAGTTCCGTTACTTCCGCATCAGCTTTTGCTTTTATATCTTCATACTTGACAATTGCCTTTTCGTCATAGGCGATACCTGCAGCTTTGTCTTTATTAAGTGTTTTAAGTGCACGGTTCGCATCTGCGAGAAGTTTCTTGCGGTACTCGATTGATGGCGGTGTTGTTGTACGGCTCATCTTGACACGAGTACAGGCTGTATCGAGTACATCAACAGCCTTATCCGGTAGTTGACGTCCTGATATAAAACGGTTTGAATAGGATACAGCTGTCTGAATGCCATCTTCGGTAATGTGCACCCCATGATGCCGTTCATAGCTTTCGGCAATACCGCGAAGCATAGCACAGGCTTTTTCCTCATCCGGCTCATCAACCTTGACAAGTTGAAAACGCCGGGTCATTGCCGGATCCTTCTCGAAATACTTGCGGTATTCAAGCCAGGTTGTGGCGGCACAGGTTCGGAGTTCTCCGCGTGCAAGAGCAGGTTTGAGAAGGTTTGCGGCATCACCGGTTCCGGCTGCACCACCTGCTCCGATCAGTGTATGCGCTTCGTCAATAAAAAGAATGATCCTTCCACCACTCTTTTTTGCAATGTCAATAACACTCTTTAATCTCTTTTCAAATTCGCCTTTTACACTTGCTCCAGCCTGAAGCAATCCCAGATCAAGCTCCCATAGTTCGACATCCTTCAATGATGCCGGCACACTGCCTGCTGCAATCTGTTGTGCAAGACCTTCCATAATCGCTGTTTTTCCCACACCTGCTTCACCAACAAGAATCGGATTGTTTTTCCTGCGACGACTGAGAATGTCTATTACCTGGAAAATTTCACTATCACGCCCGAGGATCGGATCCGTTTTTCCTGCTTTTGCATCGGCAGTCAGATTTTTACAATACTTCTCAAGCTCTGTTTTGTTAAGAGCCGGATCGCCACTTTCACGTGCTACCTTGTCGTCATTCTCTGATGACCTGGCAAGAATATTGAGTAGTTCCTTTTTCAGCATTTCGTCATCAATATGACGCAGTTCTGTTGCATACTGCGCGAAAGAACGTTTCATCTCGTCAATGGCTGCTGCAAACAAAACGCCCGAACGAATCTGTGTCATTCCATACCGTAATGAGCCAAGCCCCCATGCTGATTCCAGAAGAGCAATCAATGACGGAGAAAATGATGGTTTTGCAGTATTTCCCCTTGGAAACCCCTCAATTTCATTTGTCAATGCTTTTTTTACACGCGCACTATCAACACCGAAATGTCGCAAGATCTGTGCAATATCTCCGTCAGTTTCATCAATCAGTGTTGCGAACAGATGTTCCCATGTAAGTTCATAATTGGTATTGCTTACACAAACACCTACTGATGTCTGGAATGACTTTTGACAAATACCATTCAGCTTGTCAAGAAGCGTACGAATATCGGTCACTACCATAGTATCAAGACCTCATGTTAGGAGTTAAACGATTGTTCCCGTATGGCGAGTTCATTTATTCCCGCCCCGGGATGGTGATGGAATACCCGAGACTGCTTCCTGACGCATCACCGCATCCGGAGGAAATACCCAGGGGTGCAGTATCACTTCCAAGCACAACAGGAATAAGATCTGTCGGTTTGAAACGTACTTCTATATCAAACGCCAGCGGTTGCGGCGCAAAGATCATCACAATTTCTTTAAGCTGTTCAATATTATCAGATCCCGGAAGATACTTATCGAACATTGTTTTGTCCGTCAATTCAAGAATAATATTGATTTTCCCGCTTCTGTCGTAAATTCTGTCACCAAGCATTGATTCATTGCCAAGCTGAAAATCAAATCCGATTTTTTTGAGCGTTTCAACTTTTGCCCATCGTTCAGCCCACTGAACAACATCAACCCTGACACCTTTAAAACAGTCGGTCAGAATTTCTTCAAGTCCGGCAGCATTGTGTGTTACTCCCGAAAGTAAACCAGCATACGTTTTGAGATATTCTGATTTTGATTGTTGTGTGGTCTTTACAAAACCAGACAAGTAACCGATTCTGTTATACAGATCAAAATTACCGGATTGAGCAAAAGTCGGAATGCAACGGTATTTTTTCCAGGCCCGATAAAAGAGACTATACAACCGGTGATCAAAAATGTTTAAAAAGTCAATTAATGCGGTTGCATCTTTAGCATGCACTGCAGCATATGCTGTAAAATAATGAGGCAACGGGGAACTGATGCCAAGTAACCCCATAAAGGAAAGAAACATTTCGACACTTGAATTACCGTGACTTTTTGCATCGTGAATATCACTTGCCGGAAAAGTAATCCCGGTATCTGCAGAAAACCGTAGATTGCCTTTTGCAATAGCTTCCTTATCACTGCCATCACAGCCTAAATACTCCTCAAGCAGCGATATCGCCTGAAAGAACTCGAACTCATAACAACGTTCGGTTAATGCTTTTATCAGATCAGACACCGTTTACCCTCAATCTGGCTCCATGTCAGTACTTTCCCTGATGGTTTCAGGATCACCTTTAACTCACAAAATGAATTAATCGCCGCATAATGACTGAGAAATTTAGAGAGTACAAGCCCAAACAGGTGCACATCACCGGTGTCCCGAAATGCCTGTTCTTCAAGGGTAACAACGAAACGAACTCCTCTGATTATACTCCCTTTATAAAGATGCTCCATCGGTTCACTTGACACGTCAGCAATTGCTTCGATTCTGCGTGCGCGTCCCTCCTGCCCCGACCAGTTGTACAACTGTAAAAATTTCCTGAGTACATCCCGGTTTGCCATACTACCCTGCGTTGCAACAAGATGAGCCTGGAAAATCCATAGCAGTTCATCATCTTCCGGTGGCAAAAATGGCAGCGTCGGACGAGTGATATTGCTGATTTTGATAAAATCAGGAAAATCCTTTCCCGGAGCACTTATCTGTCCTTCGACAAGAGAATCCCGGGGGACATCACCATTGGTACACCAGGCCTCAATTACCAGACTTTCCTCGCCGATTTCTTTATTCTTCAGCTGCGCTCCACCAAGCATAAGATTCATTTCACGTGAACCGGAAGGTGTTTTTACAAAACGGGTAGAATACGTTTTACGCTGTTTGTTGCCAAGATTATTAAAGGTATATGCTGGTTCATAGGTGTACCGTTCACCGGTGATTCTATCTACACCGACAACCGACCGGACACTATGCACACGCATTTCTTTACGAAATGTCGCATTTGCCACAACACGATATTCAGACTGAAGTCCTGTTTTTACAACTGGTTCTGTATTACTGGTAAAAACATTGACAATTGGACAACAATTCATTCTGAACATGGAGAGAGAGAACCGTTTGTCTGCCGGTAACGTTTCTCCAATTGTAAAACGAAGGGTAATCGACTCAGGTGTTTCTGATGGTTCAGGTACTTTGTCAATACCATTTATGTCAATAAACAGGAATTTCTCAGGATAGATGAAATATTCACGCAGCAGGTTATAACCCCAGAAACTTCTACGCATTTCGGGCATCAGCGACTCCTCAGGACTGAGCCCACCTGGTGTAATTGTACATGATGGATCAAGTTCATGCCTGACATCCCCGTTATCAAACTCAAGTTCAGCACGTTTGACATTTGTAGTGAAAGCCCTGTGAAGCATCAGCGATGTCGGCATTTCGGCGAAAAGAAAGAGACGAAGCTGCTTAAAATTATATTTGTCCCATTGTACTGTTTTATCAAGATTGAATTTAAATGTAAAAATATCGTTATTCATGCTGTCGGTAACACGGTTAACCGATGTAAGGGTAATCGGATTCATCACGACCGGTGCTGCAGTTGTGAACTTGCAGACAAGCGCCTGATTCCCTATTGCCTGCGACAATACCTCGGAACGTACCGGAATCAATTTAGCTTCCTGCAATGAGCCTGGGCGTGCATCAAACTGAACAATTGACAACGCAGGAACATCAAGAAGATACTGAGGCCACAAAAGGTTGGTTAACCCTTCCGTCAACTGAGGAAAAGTGTCATCAAGTTTTTCCCTGATTCTTCCGGCAAGAAATGCAAATCCTTCAAACAGCCGTTCAACATAGGGATCCCGATCACCAACAGAATCAATATTGAGATAGTTTGCCCTGTCAGGATGTGCCTTCGCAAATTCACACCCGGATTCGTACAGATACCTCAATTCATCTTCAAAATATTTTTCTATCATGTATCATTCACTACTGTGGTTTTTTCCACGGAATTATTGTTGATGGCTCATGGGTTGAAAACGTTGTCTGAAATTTGACCTGCCCGCCGGTTTTTAGTTCTGCAGACAAAATGAATACTAATTGCGATCCCTTGATTTCAGAATCCCTCGGTACAACCTTGACATTTTTTAATCGCGGTTCATACTTCTCCACCGATGTCCTGATAGCCAGCTGTAGTTCATCGAGACCCTCAGGCATGCGGCGATATAATTCAGAAATGTCCGGCAGACCATAGTCCGGCAGATGTGACAAACAACCGCTGCGGGTATTGAATAAACGACTCAGGTGATCAATGATGGAAACCATCGGCCTGCGCGCTTCAGGAATACTCGCGACCGGTGTTCCATCAAGAAACACACCAGTCAGACTTTCAAACAACCCCTGTTTCATAGGTACATCCCGATCTGGTGATAACAAACTACATTATAGTGATTACCACTAACCACAAAAACACGACATGCCCGGGAACCTTATAGCACACGTGTATACCGAGATCGTATCCAGGTGTCATTGTGGTAAACCCTGTTTCAGGATAACAGGTAGTTCTTTGCATTTGCAAAGAACTGCCTGTTTTATTAAATACGCATATATCAACTTATCCGTAAAGCATGCGCGTACACTCAATGCATTACTAAACAGATACTTCGGGGTAATTATTTACCTTTAGGCATCTGTGATACAAGTGACAGATTGATATCAATACCTTCAATCTGAAAGTGCGGCATTACCGCAAGCGAAACACTGAAGAAACCGGGATTGTCCGGAATTTCACGTACTTCAACCTGAGCAGCCTTGAGTGGACGTGTTGCAATAAGATCAGGACCGGGATTCGGCATTTCGGTAACAAGACTCTTTATCCATTTGTTAAGTTCATCCTGAAGCACTTCCTTACTCTTTGTTGTACCGATATTTTCACGCTGAATAACTTTCAGGTAGTGAGCAATACGTGACACAAGGAGAATATATGGAAGACGTGAGTTAACACGCATATTTGCGGTTACCGTAGCATCATCATATTCCTGTGGTTTCTGTGATGAATTTGCAGAGAAGAAACATGCATAGTTACGGTTCTTATAGAACGATAGTGGAATGAACCCTTCATTCGCAAATTCGAATTCACGTGTTTCAGGAATAAGAATTTCTGTCGGAATCTTGACCTGTGTACCTTTTCCAACATCAAAGAAATGTACCGGAAGATCCTCAACTTTACCACCGGATTCGGGACCGCGTACCTGTACACACCATCCGTTGTCAACGAAGGAACGAACCATGTTTGACGCAAACGCAAATGATGCATTTCCCCAAAGATATTTTTCATGATCTTTACCGGTAATATTTTCCGTATAGTTGAAATCCTTTACAGGAATTGTATCAGGACCATATGGAAGACGCAACGCAAAACGGGGAAGAGTCAATCCGACATAACGGGAATCCTCCGTCTGACGAAATGAATTCCAGCGCATAAACTCAGAGCGATCCATATAGGTATGAAGATCATCAATTTTTGGCAGATCGTGAATGTTATCCTTGCCGAAAAATTTTGGATTTGCAGAACCAATAAACGGACAATGACATGCTGCTGCAACTTTTGAAAGATTCTGAAGCAGACCGATATCCTCTGGACCTGCGTTAAAATCAAAATTCGAAATCATAGCACCATAGGGCTCACCACCCGGAGTGTCGTATTCATC
Organism: uncultured Fibrobacter sp.; assembly: GCA_964390065.1. Taxonomy (GTDB): domain Bacteria; phylum Fibrobacterota; class Chitinivibrionia; order Chitinivibrionales; family Chitinispirillaceae; genus JAAZBG01. The sequence continues at coordinate 18,532 of CAYMGX010000024.1, forward strand.
AGTGTAGATCTGCTTGTAAAGACCAGACTGAATAAGTTCTGCTGAATCCTCAAAATCCTCAATGATATCATTCTTGCTGATATCAAAAAGATCAATCTTGACATTTTTTTTGAAATCTGTTTTATCAACAAGAAATTTCAGTGATCTCCAGGACGACTCCATCTTCTGAAAATCCGGGTGATGCATGATTTCGTCAAGCTGCATTGATATTCTTTTGTCGATATCTGCAACGATATTGTCAACAACATTCTTATCTATTTTATCAACAGACACACCACTCTGAATCACACTTTCAAGAAAAAAGGAAAGTGCAGCACCAATACGTTCGTTTGATTTACTGTCTGCAAGAGTCTTTGCATCAGCAAACGCCATAACATCAACAGGCTTCTGTGGAACGGTAAGATCCATTGCCTCGTATATATATTCAAGTCCATGTTCAGCGGCCGGTGCGCCGCCTTCTTTTAATTCTTCTGCCATGAATAACTCCTTCTTGACGCAGAACACAGTTATTTTTCAGTTTTAAAGTGCAGTGATTATTAATCACTGCCGTCTGACAATGCTCTCCGGAAATTGTCCCGGTCAAACTTATGCATTTGGTTCTTCCGCTGCTTTATCGGGTACAATTGCTTTGAGCTGATCAAGCAAAGCCTGTGACGCAGCACCATCTTTAAGTACTTCCTCAAGACGCTTACGAAACTCGCGATTGTCAAGCAGGTTTGATTTGAGATCTTTCACAAGATTTCTTGCAGCAAGCAGCCTGCTGATAGATGGAATATTTTTTGCCACATTTTCAGGGCTGAATGATTTCAGATTCTTGATTTTAAGGTTTACAGGAAGCGCCTTATCCGGCTGACCGGACAACTTGTCATCAACAACATAGTTCAGGTTCAAATCCATAGATTCCATCACCTGATCAAGATTGTTTTTGTTAAGACTGATCTTCTCGCGGTCAGCAATTCTCTGCTCATTCTTTTTACCTGAAAAATCACCCATAACAGCAAGTTTCAGCGGTAATTCAACCTTTTTCTGAGCATTACCCTTATCTACTGCCAGTTGAAGATTTATTCGGGCCTTTGGTATTTCGTTCTGATAACTTCCAGCCATGAGAACCCACCTTTCTATTGATGAGGTTTATTGTTAATTGGAAAATGCTATTTTCGGATTTGCAAATGATAGCCGTTTCATTGCGGTATCACGTTTCTCAATAATCCTGTTGAGATTAACCGCTGAATCATTCTCCGCATCTTTATCCTTACCGGATGTTATGAGCATATTGTAGGCACGGACAAGATAATTCAATGCTTCTGCTGCCAGGGATGGTTCCCAGGTCACCAGATTATTTCTATCGATAATTTCAACAAGGTTCTCTAATATATAAATTGCAATGTCCGGACGCTTGGAAGAAATCATTATTGATGCAATAACGACCCTTCTGCGGAAGTTATCCCGCTCACTTCCGGACTCATTGATTTTTGACATAAGTAAATCAACAGCATCATCAACCTTATTCCCTGATGCCAGATCATTGGCAGCCCGCCTGTCAGCTTCTACGGCATCATTAACATTTCCGCTGCCCCCGCTTTTGCCGGATGACAACATTGCTGCAACATCTGAGTTAATCCAGTCAAGCGTCGCCGGATCACAAAAAGGTGTTCCATCACTATAAGCAAGTGTAAGTATTTTCGGTACACGCTTAACGAAAATTGCAGTCTCAAGCAAAATCGCATTACGGACGGCATCATAGGATGATCCCAGCTGTTTTGCCGCAGTGGCCGCTATCCTTTGTAAATCGAGCCAATACAGTGTAACACCGGAACTAAATGCCTTTTCTACCGTTTCAAAAGCGACCTTAAAATCTCCCTTACCAAGCAAACCCTGCAAAAAATTCCTGCGTTCCTCAGGAAGAGGATCAAGGCGAGTAAGATTTCCCTCAGTCACAACAGGTGCATTCTCAATTGAATCCCAGCGGACAGAACGCATTAACCGGTAACCGGCAGGCTTCAGGGGTTCTTTCTCAATAAGAAAAACAGCCGCTTTTCTAACAATTTCAAGGGCATCTTTGACATTTTCCATCGGTCCCGCAGACGCTGATCCACCTGCAGATGATGTTGCTGCCGGTGCAGTCTGAGATGGAGGCGCACTCTGTGTTTGTGGCCCGGTTGTTTGCTGTTGTACCGGAGGTGGTGGCGGCGGGGCCTCTTTTTTAGGCTCTGTCGCTTTCACCCATTTCTGTGCAGCCTGATATAAACGTGCAGGAAATGGTGAACCATTTGGAAACTCAACATCAAGTTTCACCTTAAGTTTTCCCATACAGTCAACAAGCCGTTTGTAACTTTCATGCGCATCCGGTGATGCGACCGATTTGTCTATCAGATCAAGAAACCTGTCCTCACCAAGCCATCCAAATGCAAGCTGTTTTGCACGCGGCCTCTGAGGAAAAATCGCATTATAATCTTTTTCAATAAGTTGCCCGAGAGCATCAAAACAATCACAGAACGAGTCCCACTCATTCTTTCGCATATAGCACATACCAAGAAAAAGAAACAGTCGGATATCTTTCGATTTTTCGGACAGCAGCTCCAGTGACTTTTGCTCAATAAGCTCGTAATCAAGTCCGCCAAGTTTTAAAATTTCCGCCTTGATTAATTCAAACCCCGGATCATAATTGATGTCCTCACCAAATGATGTACCGCCATTAAAAAGCGTTACCAGTGCTGAAAGGTGCTCGGAAGAGATAAAGCGACTCCTTTTAAGTGTTCTTAAGCGAATTATTGTATCAACAGAAAATGATCTTATAAACTGCAGTTACCTACAGATTTATAAAAGCCAATATTCCATTAACCAATTCGGATGATACTCTATATATATAATTTTTGAGATTATAACAGGTCAAACAAAAAATCACATTATTTTGGTTTATTTTTATGATCAAAACCGTAAGAAAAAGTAAAAAAGCGATTCTCTGTTACTACAAAGAACCGCCTTATTATTAAACATACTATCTCAAAGAATCTGATTAACGACCAGCATTCCATGAATCTGTATGAATGAGACCACCATCGGTATATTCCCATGTAATTTCAGCATAACGGAAGCTTACTTTTTCCATATGAACATACTTTTCAAATTCTTTAGCCTTTACATTGTACATAAGAGGCTCAACTGCGGACACTTTTACATCCTTGAGCTGATGAGTAAAATAAAGAACTTCATCACCCTTTTCGTCAATTCTATACCAGTCAAGCTTCAGTGACGGGAACGATTCGCCATTACATACCGCTTTGTAAAGAAGTGGTGATGACTGATCAAATGCCTTTACAATCTGAAAAGCTTCGTGTTTTCTAACGCCTGTAAGAGCCCCAGTATCAGGATCTGTTGGCATACGAACTTCGTGATGAAATTCGATTACCTCAATGCTGCCTTCGCGACCTGCAACAACTGATCCGCCAGTGATTTTTCCACCTTGACCTTCAAGCCACATATATGCTGGAATTGGCATAGCAATACTCCTTTAATGAAACGATTTTTACGTTGCACACATAATGTGCGTGATTATTTTATTCCAAATGACATGCCACCACATTCAAAACTGCCGAGTTACAAACCACCTCTCTCGCTTCAAAGAACTGCCTTGTATACTCACTCCAGCTTTTTATTTGCTGACAACTAACACTATCGCAACCACTGTGCCAATTTATACTACCAAGCTATTATGATCATATCAGATAGTACCAACACGATTACACTTATTTACAACTACAACTTTAATTAACGTAATATCAAATTGATACAAGCACAAGACTACAAGATGAACTATTTGACTGATAATCATATTCGGGTTGTAACAATCATAAAAAAAACACAATCCACCATTTTTCAATTCAAATTTCAATCCGGATTTCCCAATTTTAAAAATTGGAAATTCTCAAAATGAGAAAAAATACTATAAACGAAACCTATTCACTATACACCTTTCGTTATTCAGATATATGATAATTCGACAATCATATATGGATAGAATTATTTTCCAGATTATAACGACATTTGAAATTTGTGACGGCTTTCTTTCAACTGCTGAATCGAACCAATTAACAAGACGTGGCACTATTATACTATGGCATATTACTACCTTGAAATAATCCGCGGCCAGGAAATCGGAAGACGACACCTTCTTAAAGAGGGCGCTATTACTGTCGGACGAAGCAGTAAAAACATGATTTGCATCAATTCAGTCGAAAGAACCGTCTCGAACCATCATGCTATCATTTACAAGTATGGCGACAGTATCAGCATTCAGGACATTGGCAGCACCAACGGAACCTACAAAAATGGTACCCGGTTATCAGAGGAAGCTGAATCACTGGGACATAATGATGAGATCAGTTTTGGTGAAAAAGGCCCAAAAATAAAACTGATCATCTCGCAAACAGAACTCAGCACTGCCCCACGGTTAAAACCCGGTGAATCACAAATTTCTCCCGTTCGTTCAGTGTCCAAGAATGATGAAACCGAGCGATCGTTTCGTACAGGTCTGGAATATGATCAGAATGAAAATCCGGATGCACTGTTCCCGACAAGAAACCGCTACACCCGAAAGTCCGAGAGTGATTTTGGTTGTCATACGATGGAACTTGAAAACAAGATTCTCAACAAACGGCTCAGTGCTGACGAAATGAATAAACTGATGAAACAAGGGGACCGCGTCGACAAAATCATTCAAAAGGGAAACCTTAGTGAGACGCAGGTTCACTTTCTCCATACATCCTATAATGCACAAAAAAAACTCAAAACAAAATCCGCTACCATTCTCTGTATCGTTGCCCTTGTATCATTAACTCTTATAACATTCTTTACAATCCGCATGTTCCAGTACAAGGCAATAGTCAATGATGCTGTCTCAAGTGAAAAAAATCTTGACAAATACGAAACAGACATTTCCAATGCAAAAAAACGGGGTGCCAGCGAAGCAACACTTGAAGAGCTCGTTGCGAAATTCGAAGAGGAACGGGATCGTTTTAATAGTCTGAAAAGTAATCTTCGTGATAAAGATGTAAAGCGGTTCTACGAAGACACTGTCGAGTTTTACATTGCAGAGATCATGGGGCGCCTCGGTGAAACCGACTATCATATCCCCAAAGAAATGGTCGTGCGTGTGAAGCACCATATAGGTGTTTACACTGGTTCACTAAAACCGGTTATTGCCCGTTATCTTGAACGTAAAAAACTCTATTTCCCAATGATTTTAAGGGTCTTTAAAGATAAAAAAGTTCCTCCGGAACTTGCATATGTGGCAATGCTTGAAAGCGGCTTTAATCCCAATGCGTTAAGCCACGCAGGTGCACGGGGCTTATGGCAGTTTATGCCTAAAACCGGACGATCGTATAATCTTCGCGTTGACGAAGTGATGGATGAACGTACCAATCCTGAAAAAGCCACATATGCTGCAGCAGAATACTTTCTTGACCTTATCGGAATATTTGGTGGACAGAGCAGTATGATGCTTGCGATGGCCGCCTACAATGCTGGTGAAGGACGTGTTATGGGTGCTTTACGAAAGATAGAAGATCCTGTAAAAAACAGGGATTTCTGGTATATTTACAATATGGGCTATCTTGCTGAAGAAACCAACGAGTACATCCCGCGTGTACTTGCAATGATGATTATCGATCAGCACGCAGAGCAATACGGATTTAAAGCCCAGCTTCCACTGGATCGCAATGACCGGGATGATTTGACAAAAGAAAACGATTTTATTCCCGTACCGGTCCATAAGGCGGAATGAATCGGAATGTAAAGAACAATTCTTTTTTTCTGATTTAACCGGAGAAATGTAGTAAGCAGATTACGGGCTCAGGAGACTTCCCGTAATAAGCATTTCCGATAGCGACCAGGCAGATTCATATATCAGGGTAACAATCATCACCCTGATACATTTATACATCAGTTGATTTTCACCAAACCGCCACTGATTGTAGCCATAGCGCCACCCGATAGTTTTGCCATAGCACTTGATGAAAACTCGGCACTTACGTTTGCCGTTGCCTTCATGGTTGTCTTGGCAGTAAGATCTATGGTTGTAGCCTCTACTTTATAGCCCACCTTACCCTTGACACTTACATTCAGTGCGTCGATGGTAGTGTCGGTAGTTGACTTAAGATTAATGGTCCCCTGTGACGATGTAACCTTGACATTCGCGCCTTTGATCTCGACATCCTGTTGCGCAGAGATTGCGATTTTCCCCTTCGACTCCATTGCTATTCCCTTATTACCATCCAGGGTAACCGTATTTTTACCAGCACAATCCTTCATTACGATGGTCTTTCCCCCATCATCCATCTGAATTATATGCCCGGCAGCAGTCTGCAGGGTCATTATCTTATTGGCATCATCAATCTTGATAATGTGTCCTTTTGCACTGGTGATCGTAATATGTTCCTCACCATCTTTATACGACATCATCATGTTATGATTTTTTGAAGTAAGTGTTGTACTCGTGTTCTTATCATCAATATGAAGCTTGTTACCATCAGTCGTCTGCACCAGTATGAATCTATTCTCATCATCATACACCATCTTGTTTTTGGCAGCAGTCCTGATACTAACTTTTTGTTTGTCAATGGTATCATCAAAGATCATTTCATTGTCACCCGCAGTGCGGATCACACTTTGTTCCTTGTTCGCCCCGACGACAGGAGATTTTGTATCTGCATTTGGAACAGTTCCTATACCCAGTGGTTTGTCAACATCGCCATCAATGCATGCGAGTACCATCTCCGCACCCTCATGTGACGGAAAATGAATGCCGTAATTTGCTCCGCTGTAGGGCTGTGCGAGACGAATATACTTGGAAGCATCATAATTAGCCGTATCGGAAACATCAAACGGCATTCTCACTTTGTACCTCCCGAATTCATCGAGGCTTGCATAATCCGCACCGTTTGCTTCAATCGGTGCAGTCGTTATTCCGTAAAGCGGTGTCGGCTTATGCTTTTTTTGTGGTGCAAATGAGACAATTTTCGCTGATGGCAACAACTGTGATTTATTCTGATATGTTGCCCTGTCATGAAATCCTGCGACACTTGTATGAGCACCGGTCTGCGTTACTGACAAAATAAGAAATGTATCATTACATTCTTTACGCTGATGATCACTGATAGTAAAACGCATACCAGCCCTGAAACGTCTGCAGTCGGATACCACATTAATATTTACAAATTCAATAGTATGCTGTTTGGCCCGCAGTAGCGCTGTTTTTTGTGCGGACTCGGTATCTCTGAATTTTCCGCCATACTCATAATCTAATCCGGCAACACCATCCTCAACGCTCTTTTTAACATACGGGCTTACGTCTGGAGTACGGTAGTTATAGTTTTTAACAGCGACATCTGCGGTGATTACCTTTCGTTCAAATGTCAATCTACTGCAGCATTCCCGTTCATCTTTGGTATGACTTTGTACCATACCGGATTTAGTCCGGAACTGCACAGTTGCTTCACCGGTAATCGGAACAAATGAATCAGGTTTATCTGAAATAATCAGTTTCTCGTTACTCACATTTTCAAGGCTATCGCCGGAAACCGGATTTTCCTTAAAGAAAAACCAGATACCAGCCTCTTCCAGAAGCCTGCACATGAAGTTGTAATCAGACTCTTTATGTTGAACGATATACTCACGCTGCGGGTACGAATTCTGAAGATCAAACTGGTAATAATTTGCCAGTCCGTTTTCATCAAGAACCTTCTGAACTACCTGATTTACGCTGAGTTTCTGGAAAACTCTTGACTGATGTGTAAGATTGGTAATCCAGAGTCTCGGTACAACATGTGCCTCGTAGGTGGAGAAATCTGCTGACGTTTCTACATAGTTAAAACTGCTGATTATTCCTGAATAAGGGAAAAACTGTTCATCACGGTAGATAAAAAGACTTGCCGGTTTGTTAAGCAGTGATACGGCATCAATATCAGGATCCTGAGATCTGAGCGTAATTTTAAAATCATAACAATCAGAGATGTCGTCATCACCGCAGAAATCGATAACATTAAATGTATCAACCGGTAATGTACCACACATGAAAACGAATTGAGCCTGATTAGCTTTCGTAGTCCTCATTTACATTTCCTTTCTGTGGCGTCAGAAAGAAGCGAGTTTCTGATTCGCCAATTTGAAACGTGGGTGATTGGGTTGCGATATATAAACCCTTTTCAGTGTATTCCAAGCCATCATCGCCTGCTGACGGGCCTCAGGTGATAATGTTGCATTATAACGACTGTCATAAGAAAGTGCCGTATAGTAAAGCGCGTCATTTCTTACAATCTGTGTATTACGGAAGTTACTTGGACGGGTAAGTGCCTCATCGAATTTATCAAGTGCACGTTTGTCTCTCCCCTGTATAAAAGCAATACGTCCCTCAAGCAGCACATAGAAAGCATCATCAGAAGTAAACGATTCAAGAATCTGCGCTGCCTTAGTGGCATTTCCCAGCTCCACATATGCAAGTGTCAACAGAACATTACCTTTTGTCTTTTTGGGACTGTCAGGCGGTAAATTTTCAATAGCAGTGACCACATCATTCCAGGCACTGTTTCGGGCGGCTGCATCAGCAACATCAACAAGGTCTGTTTCACTATACTTTCGGATAAGAATGTCAACCGGAGATTCATTTGATATTACCGGTGGTGGCACTTTTTTAGGAGGTACCGTCTTTGGTTTGGGAGACTTTCCAACATTAGATACAACCGGAGGAGGATCTTTAACAGTTGGTACAGAAATTGTTTCGACTGGTGGAACTACAACCGCAACCTGAGTGTCGGGTGCTTTTACAAGCTTCGATGTGTCGATGGTAACCGGTATCGAATCAGGTGGTGTGACAGTTGTCAAATTCTCTTTTATTGGCGGAAATGCAATCAAAAGCGCGGCAACCGCTCCGATCAGCGTGACAGCTCCAATACCTATAAAAACAGGAATCAGTTTTCCAGGTTTCCGCTTCTTTTTTCCCGGTTTAAGCACAAAACTGTTTGGATTGTCAACAAATTGCTGAAGCACAGTATCGATTGACTCATTTGTCAGATGCCTGTACACGGTTTTCAGAGCTTCCTCAAGCTCTTTCGAGGTTGCAAAACGCTCGTTCTTATCCTGACTCAGGCATTTTTCAACCGCTTTTGCAAGGTGCGGATGAACATCAATCGACAGCGCATCAAATCTGCGGTATGAATTGAGAATTTTCATCCGCATCAGATTTGTTACCGTCTGCTGCGGAAATGTTTTCTCTCCGGTCAACGCCTCGTACATAATCGTACCAAGAGAATAAATGTCACTGCGCTGATCTATTTCGCTTTCATCAAGCTGCTCAGGTGAAAGGTATGGCAGTGTGCCAACGATATTGCCTGCAACAGTATGCAACCCGACCTCTGATGGTCGTGCGATACCGAAATCCATCAGCTTTACGACACCATTTCTTCCAATCATAATATTGGCAGGTTTCAGATCCCGGTGAATGATACCGTTATAGGTTTTTCCATAGATGAGAAACTGCTGCGTATGTGCATAAGCAAGTGCACTTGCAACCTGCATACCAATAGCAGCACAAACCAATGGTGGCATTTTACCGTAATCTTTAATAAGCGAATCAAGCGAAACACCCTCAACAAGCTCCATCTCAATATAAGGGAGCCCATTCCAATCGCCAACGGTATAGGTTTCGACGATGTTAGGGTGATGCAATTTAGCTGAAATTTTTATTTCTGTTTCGAAGCGCTCCATTAACTCCGGGCGTTCAGTTGGAAGCAACACTTTAACCGCACGATACATTTCCAGTTTTTCATTCCAGACTCTGTATACCCGCGCCATGCCACCTTCACCAAGCGTTCCGGCAATGATACCTGACCCCAGTGGAATTGCCTGGTTTCCATCAGGAAGTCGTGCGGCTTGTGAGATAGTGGTAAGGGGTGTGGCTTTTCCACCAGTCTGAGTATACGGATTCACTATCCCGGACTGGGAATAGGCATCGTTCCTTAAAGGCAGTTTTTGGGGTGGCTGAGTATAGTAATTGTTACCAGCCTGTGTCTGACCTGATACAGGAAATGAATGACCGAGATTACCCTCCGAAATGGTCTTGTCGAATTCGTCCTGTCCGCCCCTGAAATTATCCTGATTCATACTTCCAAACTACCCGATATCTATTAAAAAAATGCTATTATCTCAAAACCGATTATACTTAAAGCACCAACTGTTATACCAATTACTTCCTGAGTACGTGCCCTTCCGGCTTCACTCCCCGAATCATAGTCCCTTAAATGAAGCTGCTTATCTCTTTCTTTTATAATTGCAAAAGTAAAACCTGCAGCTGCAAGTCCGCCCAGAGCGAGTCGGGCAAAAACTTTTTTGTGATTTGGTTTTGGTTTATCCACCTGTATCATCTCGA
>CAYMGX010000024.1:29051-39245 GCA_964390065.1 uncultured Fibrobacter sp.
CGGGCAAAAACTTTTTTGTGATTTGGTTTTGGTTTATCCACCTGTATCATCTCGAGTGTATCAAGTACGTTTTTTACAGCCCCCTCGGTAACTGTAACATTCTCTGAAGACGATTTGTACAGTTTATTTGGGTGACGTATTTCAAGAATATACTTTCCGGGATTGATAAATTCATTGACAAGAGGTGTTTTCCCCAATGGCATGGTCATATATACCTCTGCATCCTCGGGAACACTGTTAATCCGAAGCGTACCAAATTTCGGTTTTAGTTTTTTCTCGATCACCACTGTTGCATTTGCAGTGATCATAACCTGTTCTGTCTGACTTATCCGCATCACCGGATCAATCAGTTTAACGGTATAACGCCCGACAGGCACCTTTTTGGCAATGATTGGCGAGTTGCCTATGTAATTGTCTCCAAGCCAGATTTCCACGCCATCAGGGTCCGTTGTTACGGTCAACATACCCTCTTCGGCTGCCATAATAGAAGTAAGTATACCACAAACTCCCAGAAACATCAGCGCAAAACGTTTTAACATTCAATCTACTCCGGAAAATTGTCAACTGCATATATGAACATGCTTAATATGCATGATGATAGTAAACTCATTAAAAAACAATTACTTTAAAAAAATACAAGTGCAATTAAAATGTTGCTTTTGTTTAAAAACGCACACTGTATATTCTAAATGGACTTGTTACTGAGTAAAAATTTTCAGAATCCTATGGTCCAATTTTAGAAGTATAGGTTATCGCGTTTCAACAAATACGGTTTATTAATATAGATTATCACATCATCCAACAGGAATTTTTTTTTGAGGAGTATTAAGCTATGTTAGGAAATGATAAAGTTATCTGGAAAGAGGGCCTTTTTCTACAGCCTCAACACTTTCAACAGACCGAACGGTACATTCTCAGTTCTATACAGGGCCGTTTTGCAGCATCACACCCCTACTATTTTGGCTTTATTCATTACGAAATCAGTCAGGATGCGCTTGCAAACAATACATTCACCCTGACAAATGCCAAGGGGATTTTCCCCGACGGGACCTACTTCTCAATTCCTGAAACCGGCCTTGCACCTCAGGCACGCACTTTTTCTGATCATTTTACCCACGATCAGATGGAGCTTGATGTATACCTTGCACTCCCTCAGATTAATGAAGGTCGCCCGACAGTCGCAGAAGCCAATATTACCGCAACCGGCGCCAGGTACAAAAGTAAAAAAGATACTGTAACCGATGAGGTTTTCGGTCAGATAAAAAAAGAGATCGAAGTCGGCAAAGCTAATTACACGATTCTCTTTGGTGAGGAATCACGGGATAATTTCAGCTCAATTAAAGTGGCAAGCCTCAAACGATCATCGACAGGGCAGATTATCATTGATACGAATTTTATCGCACCATCACTAAGAATCAGCAGCTCATCCGTGCTTATCAATCTTCTGCGGTCATTACTTGAACTTCTTCTTTCAAAATGTGTCAGCCTGTCGCAGGGACGAAAACAGCTTAAAGGTGGATTTGCCGAATTTGCACCGGATGAGATAACACCGCTCACACTGCTGCTCACCCTTAACACCTACGCACCGCTCTTAAACCAGTATTACACAGCAATGAATGTCCACCCCTTCGATCTCTATCGCACCATGCTTCAGTTTACAGGTGCTCTGTGCACGTTTTCTGCAAAGGTAACAACATCCGCTCTGCCAGGCTATGACCATACATCACCGGCACGCTCTTTTAACGAGTTAAATCATATTATCCGCGATATTCTTGGTGCTGATATCTCTGCAGGCTGTATTCCAATACCGCTCAAAGAGGTCAGTCCGGCAACCTACGTTGCCCAGGTCACCGATACAAAACTTTTCGAAACAGCTACATTCTTTCTTGGAATTGCTGCGGATGTTTCATCTGAAAAGGAACTCGTTATCGGGTCTCTTACACGAATCAAGATGAGTTCCCGCAACAAACTTGACACATTAATACAATCAGCCATGCCCGGCCTGCCGCTTGTGCATGTTGCAACACCACCGCAGAGCCTTTCGACAAAACCAGGATACATCTACTTTTCTCTCAGTCAACGCCACATGCTCTGGGACACAATCAAGGCGACTGCAACCATTGCGATGTATTTCCCGAACAATTTCCCCAACCTGAAACTTGAACTGCTGGCAGTCATCTCGTAAAGGATCGATACTATGGCAAACGATACATTTGCAAAAACAATTATTTCGCAAACAATGGATATAAATCTATCCAGGGCTACGGGTGCTGCGCAACAAAAGGAAACACTTTCAACACTCTGCACAGACATTCTTCTGATCGTTATCAAGATGCGTGATGCCGAGGATCTGGGTGATACAGCACCATTACGAAAACTTATTCAGTATTATATAAGACAATTTGAAAAAAACTGTGCAGTAATCGGAGTCAAGCCTGAAACAGTCAATGCAGTAAAATACGCGCTTGTCGCAATTCTTGACGAAACAGTATTATCTAACAGGGGACCGGCCCGTGAGTTCTGGATCACCAACCCAATGCAGCTTGAGCTCTATGGTGATAATATTGCCGGTGAAGCTTTCTACAACAAACTTGACGCGATGCTTCAGGAACCGGAGAAGCACATCGATGCGCTTGAAGTATACTATATATGCCTGTGCCTTGGTTTTCAGGGAAAATATATCCTTGGGAATGCTGAAGAACGTGAAACAACCATTACCAAACTCGCACGTACTCTTGTCAAAACAGGTAATCTTAATATTGACACGCTTTCGCCACATGCGATACGCAGAACTGTTCTTAAAAAAGTAAGCGGCGTGGAAAAGACCGTGCGAATACCTCTCTGGCTTACAGCCTCACTGCTTGCAGCAAGCCTTGTTTTCGGCTGGATCTGGATTAGTTATGAGGCGTCCAATAAAGCATCATTAATAACGGGACTGGTTGGACAGTAGCCAACAGAAGCATACATACTTCACTGCCTGATAACGGTCACTTACCGGTGATCGTGCCTGCAATGTTTCTTTTTCTTATGTTTTTTGTGTGTGTGCTTTTTATCATGATGATTATGATCATCATGTTTCTTTTGTTTTGACTTGTAGGTAACAATCTTATTGTCACTGAAAAGATTCAGCGTTTCATGACCAAAGACAAAAGTCAATTTCCCGTGATGCGTTGTCTCGGTGTGCTTTGTAATCGGTGTCTTGCATCCGCAGTCACACACTTTAACATACGACTTTTCTTTCCGCATCCCGCAATCAACACATATTCCATCTTTCCAGACATGCTTACCCGGTTCCGGCAGCTCATTTGAAAAAAGTGACATCTGAAATGGCTTATGACAGGGAAGCGTTGCTTTCATCAGACCTAATCATTTCTCTATGCCTTTGGTTTACACAGAATACATGCAGGAACACATTCTACAATTGAGAAGGTAATATATTATTCACTCCCAAAATAGGCAAGACCGATCATCCTTTTAGACATTTCATTCATGATAAGTGCATCCCTACGTGCGGATTGTAAATATTTATCATAAAAAGTCCTTAAAAAAACGGCTATCAACCAGCACCACCGCCGCCTGTTATCACCGCTAAAATTTATTTCCGTTCACTCTTGAAATATACGTATAGATCTTCCACTTTTTTCCTGGCCCATGGAGTTGTTCGTAAAAACTTCAGACTCGATTTGATACCCGGATCACTTAAAAAGCACTGAATGCGAATCATGCTCCCAAGCTCCTCCCAGCCGTAATGTTCTACAAGTTCATTGAGAAGTTTTTCCAGGGTGACACCATGAAGCGGATCTTTTGGATGTTGATTTATCATACGACTACCTGCATTCTTCAATATGTTTATCCCCTCCTTAACAGTCGGGGCCCGGATTATTATTTTGCTCGATCATTCCGAGGCCTGACCGTAAGGGAGGGCATTGATTAATTTGCACAATCAAGCACACGAAACAGTTCCGGTAACAGTTGTTTTTTTCGCGATAATACACCCGGGAGGAAATAACAGGAATTATCTTTTTGTTCATAAACGAAATGCGATTCATACACACTGTTTCCACTTGTAATAAGCAGGCTTTCCTGTCGCATTACGTCAGTTACCAGGAGTAAGGTCCATGCAAGTTTACGCTCCGTAGCAATATGCGATAATGCCGTCCTGAATGATTCCAGCATTGCCGGGATATCTTCAAGAGTCCCAAGTTCCACCTGCCCTATCCCAATCTTTATCCTGTTCTGCTCGTATACTTTAAAATCAGACAGAACGACATCCGATGGATCCCGGTGACGTATCGCTTCGATCTGTGCAAACATGAAATCTGCATGTTTCTTGGGATCAACACCAGCTATTTTTGATACATCACCAAGCGCAATGTGATCATCAGCAGTCGTGGTTGGTGAACGAAGGAAAACGGTATCAGAAATAATCCCTGATAACAAAAGCAGCGCGACATGTTTTGGAATTTCCTGTTTGTAATATTGATACTGCTGATAGATCAGTGTACAGGTACTTCCGACAGGTCTTGCATACAGGGTGATCGGCTTTTGTGTCTTTGATGCAGCCAGCCTGTGATGATCCACAATTTCGACTATCTCGGCGTCAATGGCACCCTCGACACTCTGCTCCACTTCATTATGATCAACCAGTATCAGTTTTTTCTTTGGCGGGTCGATAAAGCAGCGACGGGTGACAATGCCGGCAAACCTTCCATTTTCAAATACCGGAAATCCTCTGTAATGTGACTGTACAAGTTTTCTTTTTCCGTCATCAATGGAAAGTTTAGAATCAAGACGTGGTACCGTTTTGTCCATAATACGTTCCACATACGTTGACAGGCGCAACAGACGTATCGACTCTGCAGTATCCATCTCTGAAAGAAAAATGCTTCCCTTGAATGATGAATAATCAACATCCAGCGGTTCATCCTTTGATAAGCCGGTTACCACAATTGCCGGAATCTGTTCCAACACTGCGAGCTCAAGTATTTTAGGGCGGTTCCCAACGACAAGCACAGGTTTTTGTGTCAGTTTTTTAAGCCGTTCTTCAAAAACCCTGTGCGGCATGGCTCCTGTCATTATCGGGGCATCAAATTCCAGCGGTTCTCCCTGCACAAGTAATGTTCCGGGTATTACTTTATGAAAATTGTCAACAGAGAAAGAGTACACAGGACGTTCGGGACCAAGCTGTGATAATACGTAACTTGAAATTTCATTAATACTCACAGAACCTGTATACACTCCGTTTGTGTCAAGAACCGGAATCATACTTATATTTTCATCTTTTATAAGCTTTATTGCGTCAAGGATGCTGTCATTTGTTGAAAGGATGAATTCAGGTGGACGCATTATTTCACTGATTGTCTGATGCATGGTTGCAACCTGAAGCGGAGGTTCTACTCCTGCTGCACGGCAAACCTCCCTGCCAAGTGGCGACAACGCTCCGGGAAGGATAGGGACATAGTTTCGTGATGGGTCAAGTTTACGTTTCAGGTCAGCATATGCATACGCTGAACACATACTGTCGATATCCGGATTTTTATGCCCTGTAATTAAGATAGTTTCCAAATAATCCCCCTGATGTTAAATCCTGTGTTGTGTAATTCTGATTACAGCTGAAAAATAAACCAATCTACAGGCAGATTGCCAGATATATTTATGTAACGGGTATATTTGAAGCAGAACGTTATCTTATGCTCAAAAGCTCGTTTCGAGAAAAAGTACCAGCTTTGAATTCCAAAATGTATGCCCCCTTCGCCAGGCGTCCTATAGGAATACTATATCTGCCAGCACTCTGTTTCCGACTTATTATATTCTGAACTACACGTCCTTCAAAATTAAACAGACTGATATTTACATAACAATCCACAGGCAAGGTATACCTTAAAGAACTATTATTTAAAGAACTACCAAAAGTGAGGATTTCATATTTTTCAGGTTTACAAATAACACTAACCGGCAAATCAACATAAAATATATTCGTTTTACTAAAATTACCCCATCCTGCAGCATTACAGGCTCTGACTCGCCACCAGTATTTGGAATTGTTTTTCAGTTGACTGAATACTTTCACTGTATCTATCGTTGAATCGACAATTGCATTTGTCATAGTTGAATCTGTTGATAGCTCAATCCAATATTTGGTGACATTTGTTGCGCCTTTATTCCATACAAGTGCGATATCGTTCATGTGAATAGTATCACCGTCAAGAGGTGTTTTTAATTGTACCGGATCAGGCATATCTGTAATTGTAGTAAACGTCCATATTGATGACCAGTCGCTCGTACTATCAGGCGTCGTTGTACTGACACGCCAGAAATATTGTGTATTGTTAGATAACGATGTTGCCAGGTAATAGTTCGGGACAATGCCCTTTTCGTCAATTACAAGAGTTGAAAAGGTAGATGAATTGGATACCTGCAGATTGTACGATGATGCACTATCAGCAGATTCAAACCAGTATAATGTTGTTGAAACTGCAACATTTGCTGCATTATTTGGAGGACCGAAAAGAGTTGGTGGAGAAAAGGGGATAAAATCAATATGAGGTTTATTAAAAAGATTAGTCTCAATACGTATGCTTGACATTGTCGTATGGCGTTCTGCGAAAAAAAGATCGAAACTATATTCCTTGTAAGTCTCAAGTCTGTTTGGGACTGTGAAACTACCTTCAGCAGGTTGGTGTATTCCACCAAGGTCCATAACAAGAGAGTCATTAATAAATGCCCATACGTCATCATCACCCCTAAACCTGAATGTTTGAGCTTCCTCAGTTTTAGTAAACGTGAAATGGAGGTGCATTGTAAATGCGTAATTGTGTTTTTTACGAATATCAGTACTTTCTATTCCAAACGAAGCAGGGGGGGCGTATTTGTCTAAAGGGAAAAAAGCGGTATCATCGAATCGATACATATTGGTTCCCTGGACACGAGTAAACATCAGACTGTCTTTAATGACTATATTTTTAAAAGCCGTATCAGATTTAGCATCATCTATGCTTAATAGATTGCCATTAAGACTGTTATAAACTGGAACGGTGAAATCGCCATTCACAAAAGGACGATACCAATATTTCATATATTTATTTAGTAGAATACTGTCAGGATTATCAGTAGGGACTGGTAAGCCATCTTCGTCGAGACGTGATTGCACCATACCTCTCCTCACTATCGTGGGATGATCCTGTTCAAACTCTGGATTACTACAATCAGAATGAAAATCGTAATAGGTAACTGGTATCCAGATTGTATCTTCCAGGACAACCCCCTGGGAGAAAACGTTTGACATCATCAGCAATGTCAGACCACATATCCAACCAATGAATAATACTTTGGTAATCTTCATAGTAAAGCTCTCTATGTATTAAACCGATTAAAGACGATTAAAAATTAATTAGTACTTAATATCTCCTACAAAACCTGCATTATCAATAACTAAAATTCCATCCAAACTGCTTTCTATTACTGAATTTAGGATCTGCCCTGCCAGCTGGTATCCTTCTTGTTTTTTTTAAACCGACCAGCCGAATTGAGTTTCATTCAATTAATACAATCAATATCGAAAGCAGTATAAAATCCGTTGGATATTGCTGCTTTATTTCATTCCATCTCATGGTATTACCTTCTTGATTATAAACATTTGCAACTATAAATCATTTTAAAATTCATTCTAGTTGGTAAATCCGGACCACCAGGACTCTACCTGCTAATATACCATTCTTCCCAACGTAAAACGTACCAAAATCATACCCTAATACGTTCGAAATACACCGGCTGTACATTTGCATAACGTTTACATATCGAATGCATTTCTGTCAAATATTGCCTTTAAAGTGCTTTAGTATATAACTTCTGATCTTTCCAGTAGCAGAAACCGATTTGTTGATAAAACAGGTGAGAGATTGTTCGTTTATTTGAACTCCCTACGATTACTTTTTTAAAGCCAGTTTCACACGCCCATTTCTCAGCGATTTCCACAAGCTGCCGCCCGATACCTTTTCGGTGATACTCTTCATGTACAATCAACTCACCTATTTCAACAGTATCCGCTGTTATGAGCAGTTCTTTTACCAGGACATGTATATAGGCTACTACCCTGCCATTATCATCAGCAACAAAAACAGCATGATCTGACCTTTCTAAAATTGTATCAAGCACAGTCCTGAACGAATCCTTATCAACATCATAACCCAATTGACCAGTCAGTTCAAGTATGTCTGTTACATCGCAACTTAGTGCTTTTCGAATAATCATAGGTGCTCTTTTTAGATTCTATTGATAAGGTTCATCAAATAAATAGTATCCGGCGCATAACCGATTCTAATTTTTCTCTGCTTTTTTTATTTTTCCCCGGAACTTTCTTCACCCGATAGACGTCAAAGTCAGTGAATGAGGAAGTGACACGTAACACGTAACGTGTGACAAGATTGGGGGAAAAATACAAGTGCCTATTGTGATCATATAGGACATTAATGTAAATCTACAAAAGATCAAGTTCTTTTGAAATATAAGCAACGTAAAAAAAGGAGAATAGTATGAATATTATCAGACACGTCATGTTTGCACTTTGTGCGCTACTTGTTACAACGACAATAACCGGAGCCCAGAATCCACCACCTCCGCCCGATAACGGTCCGGTACTTATCAACAATGATGGGCCGCATCACTTCGGCAAAGATAATGACCGGCCGATGCCGCCACCACCGTTCCTTTCACCAATAATCAAAGATCCGGTGCAACTCCAAAACCTGTTGTCATCTATAGGTGTCAATAAACAATCATCAGATGCAATTGTCGGGATCACCAAGACATTCTTTAAGACACTTGATTCTAAAGTAATTCAGATACAGCGACTTGAGCTTGATATCAGGGAAGAGCTTACAAAAGATAAACCGGATCTGAAAAATGTCCAGACCCTGATCAATAAAAAAGTTGCTGTATTCGGTGAAATAGAATTTCTTCAGATTAAACGGGATCTTGATATAAAGGGTAATCTTACAGAAACTGAATTTGACAAATGGAAAGCAGCGGTCAGTGATAAAAAAAGAATGCCGCATGGTATGAGCAATAAACCCCGGATAGAGCAGAAACCGTAGTGTAATGTTGCAGTAAAGAGTAACAAAAACACATCTTCGGGGAGTACGATTCTGAATACAACCATAGACAATGCAAAAGAACAACTGAATTCCTGTATTATCGAATACAGGGATTCCCTTGTTTCCATTGCAGCCGGTATGATAAATGACCGCGAACATGCGAAAGATATTGTCCAGGAGGTTTGTCTCTGGGTACTGGAAAATCCGGATCAGTTCAAAAGTGCATCATCACCGAAAACATATCTTTACAGAATTATAATCAACCGGTGTATTGATCATATCAGAAAAGGGAAAAGAACGACTGCGCTGTTTGATATGCTGCTCCGTGAAAAAAGTAAGGAATCACGGCCGGACTACATAGAGGTTAAGGATCTTATGAATCGTCTTTTTGTAAACATTCCTGTAGAATTTAAAACCCCGCTGCTGCTGGCGGAGATTGATGGTATGAGTTATGACGAGATTGCGAATACACTGGACATTTCACTCAATACTGTCAAGACCCGTATATACCGGTGCCGCGAACGGCTTCAAAAGGAACTATCGAAACTGGAGATATCAAAATGTTAACCTGTCGTATATCCGGTAAACAGATAAGCCGTCTTGTTGATAACGATCTTCCTGAAAAGGAAGCGATTACACTGCGTAATCACATTACGGTCTGCAGTGACTGCCGCAGACGTTATAGCGAGTATGTCACAATTTCAGGTTTTGTTAAACACGCATTCACAGAGACAGCCGTACCAAAGTATGTACACGTAAACAGCAGTAAGTCCACTATCCCGTTTGATTACATAATTAAACCTGCAATTGCCGGATTGTCGGTTGCTATTACGGTACTTATTATCTTCTCATTTGTTACATTATCAATCCGCACAACCGGCCCGATACCAACTCTCTGTGAAATGCACGCTGACAACATGAACACACCGCTTGGCGCATTGTTATACTATTTTGAACATGACAGTACAACTGTTGGGTCACAGTTTCTTGCCATTTCCCATGGTACAGTAATAAGCAGTACAGATACACTGCAATTAACCTACTCAAGCCCATTGTTTGATGACAATTCGGGAATTGAAATGTATTCTACAGATAGCTATAA
>CAYMGX010000025.1:0-15026 GCA_964390065.1 uncultured Fibrobacter sp.
TAGTTTTTATACGAAGAGGTACATCTTTTACAGCCCTCTCTACTGAATAGTAGGCAAAAACGGGTAAAGATATTTTATTGCTTAGGCGTTCTCTAAAATTGTGGGATATGTGCTTTAAAGAAGCAAGATCACTCTTTGTATCTTCATTACGGGCTTTTCTTTTTTTAGCAACACTCCATTCACCAATATCCGTCTTTAATGATAGATTCGAAACAAACGCACCATTTTGAATATCCTTTTCATCAATTGAAATACCATTTCCCTTATCGTTGAGAACTCTTGCTCTAAGCCACGATAACAGAATTGCCACCGCATCCAGAAGTGTAGTTTTACCACATCCATTAGGAGCTGCTATTACTGTAAGATCTTTGTTAAAGAATAACTCACTCTTCTCAAATGCCTTATAATTCTCAATACTGATTTTTTCAATAACCATTGTCTACTCCACAACAATTTTATCTTGTGCCGGTTGTCATTTATTTGAAAAGAACTCAATATATCAAACCACAAGACATCTATTACTTTCCAGATCTATTTTAAAGTACGAACGAAAATATACTTATAAAGTTAGCGGTGTTCAACAGTTTTTCCTTATAACTTTTTTATTCAAATAGTTAAACATTTGTACCAACCACTAATTGGACAAAGAAATCCTATCCAGGTAATCATATCAAGGTCACATAAATTTACATGAAAAAAAACATTTAGGAATGAGCATTATTTCAAAACAACCACACCTCTCCTGCGGGAGAGGTCGCGCGGCTTTGAGCGCGGGTGAGGTCTTGCAAAGTAACAATTCACTAATCAATTATTTTCCAATGCAATCACCATGAGCTCTCATTCAGCACAATGCTATAAAGCATTAAAACCTCATTGAGCTCTGTATAAAATTCAAAACAACACTCTTTTTACGTTTCTGTAAAGTTAACAGGACACTGCGATTCAATGTTAAAAACACCTCGTTCGAGGCGTTTTATTGTAAACAGTGGGCATAATCTTTCGAGAACAACTAACAGGCGCTGCATTCTGATTTCAAGCCCCGGATTTGAACGGTCATACACAATCTCAGGATCATCAAGCAACGCTTTTCGTTCAAAAGTGCTGATACCGTCAATATACAGTAGCAGCACTTTTTTTAATATCTTCGCAGGAATATTTCTTACTAACAATTTATCATTACAATAGATCGCATCATTATCAGCCTTATAAACAAACTCATAGGTAGTATTGAGACACCGGATTAATTTACGATGTTTTGCTTTTATTCTATTCCAGACTGCAGGGTGAGGACTTGATGATTTGCGAAAGAAATATGAGAGTGTTGTCTGGGTGTTTTTTTCAACAATTTTATACCTTATTGTAAACATTGCAAACGGTGCACCATAGACACATCCTGCATGAAGCACCTCGCGGTTTCTCTTTTCACAAAAATACGGTGTGATAATTTCGATGACATTACAGGGAATTATTTTTTCCACATTGTCTATTTTTTGAATATCCACACCAAGATTCGCAAGGAAAAGTCCAAAATCAACAACATGACCAACAACACTGGAGTTTACGTATAGCAAGCTGTTCTCCTCACGCACGGTCTCACCTTTGAGTATCTCATCGACACTCCGGCAATCTGCCACAATAGAAACTTCGTCAAACGGTGGATAATTAATGCATAATGGTGCATACTTGATTTTTGGGAGCATCCAAAGATCACAATCAAGATGCGGTAGAGCCTGTGTGAAATATTTATCCAAAGAAAAGGCAACTAATTCATGTTGAAAGCCATTTTCACCGGTTACGTTAAGAACTGTGAAAAAACTATTCTTAGCAATAATTCTTGTCAACATTTCGTTGGTATGAATCAACCAGTGACGATGATCGAAGGTCTTACTGAACATGTCTGCACTTAGATTCATCGCTCGTGTAAAGACCTCAACAGGAAGATCCATTCCATAGCGCAATTCTGAATATGCAACTCTGACAAGTTCAGTAACATCTGCACCATTTTGTAAACAAAACGATTCAAGACTATTGATAAAACGGATAACATATTCGGTTGGAAACATTGAACCATGGATCCAGATTTTTTCCACGATTTCTTTTGTCGAAAGTGCACTATCTTTTTTAATAAGCGGTATTGATGATATAAATGTATTTACCTGATCAATAGTAAATTGATTCAATAGTTCACCGTAGAGTAAACGCAGCCCGTCACCGCGGATAAAATGACGTATTTTATCCATGGAAACGTTATAACGCTTGTCTGATTCCACTCTGTCAACAACACTAAAAGTCATCGTTCATTACCTTCAGCTTATTAGACGGTTTATTACGAGTATTTTCAATATAGTTCAAACCGCCAGTGATATCAATCCATTGTCCAATTTCTGTCAGGCTCGTTTGGGATTAATCAGTGTCCCTCTCCTGCGATCATGCGTACCGAGTGTGAAATCATTGGGATAAATAGTCCCAGACAAAACGTTGCGCCTTTAACTGACCCCGGGAAATTTACCACCATCGTTTTTCCATGGATACCTGCTATCGCACGCGAAAAAACGGCATGTTTCGTCTGTTTAAGTGATTCATTTCTAAGATACTCGCCTATTCCGGGGACAAGTTTTTCACACCAATCACTTGTTGCATCAGGAGTAACATCACGGGGCGAAATTCCGGTTCCCCCGGTGGTAAAAATAAAATCACATGATGTAAACTCATTAAATGCATCAATTATCTGATCTTTTTCATCGGGAACAATTTTCCTGTGAACAATACACGGTTCAATTGACGCTTTGAGTAATTCCTCTATCGCGGGCCCGCTAAGATCCTCATAGATCCCCTTTGACGCCCGATCAGAGACTGTAAGTACCAGTATTTCCATTTGTAATCACTCCACCCTTTAAAACCCGTGCAAAGACTCCCTGTTTTGGCATAATACAATCCCCTACCTGCTTCATAATAGCACATCCGCTATGGCACTCTTTTCCAATCTGAGTGACCTCAAGCAGACATTCGCTAATTGTCAACTTTGTTCCGATTGGCAGCGTATGAAGTACAATGCCTGATGTTGTTATGTTTTCTGCGAAATCCCCGATTTTTACTGATGCATTCCTGGCCTGCATAGCCTGTATATCCTCAAGCGCAAGCAATGATACTTCCCGATGACCAGAGCCCGCGTGGGCATCACCGCAAACGCCAACACCGACTTTCAGTTCGATACTGTCAACTGGTGTTTTCTGAATTCCCTTTTTGTCTGATATATTGACTGATACAACATTAAACATATTCATTCTATTACTTCCTTCTTTTTACTAACAAGAATCACATTGCTAATAACCATCTTTTTATCAATCGCCTTACACATATCATAGAGCGTGAGCGCAGCAACAGACACTGCGGTCAGCGCCTCCATTTCGACTCCTGTTGAACCTTCGCAAATTACTGTTGATGTTATTTCGACACGATCTGAATGTATCACAAAATCTACAGCAACATTATTAAGCAGTAAAGGGTGACAAAGAGGGATCAGATCTGCCGTTTTCTTCGCGGCCATAATTCCGGCAACGCGCGCACACGCGAGCGCGTCACCTTTTTTTAACAGCATTCCCCGCAGTTGAATAATCGTTTCTTTCTGCATGATAATGTCGCCTTTCGCAACTGCAGTTCGAAGTGACTTGCCCTTTGCAGAGACATCAACCATTGTCATAGTTCCCTGTTCATCAATATGAGAAAATTCACTCATTTTATCCTCCGATTTGATTCATACTTCGTGTACTGCATGCGACACCGTTTTCCGGTTTATTGTGTATTGCACGTTTCAAGGAACCGGCAATATCATCAAGATCGATTTTTTCCTCATTGTCGGAAAAAAGACATGACTTCACAAAACCATCAGCAGTTATTCTGATCCTGTTACACCTGCTGCATTTCGGCGGCCGCTCGGCAGTAACTTCACTAATTGAAATGTCTTCCCTATCCGACAATGTAAATCTATGTATTAATTGAAGATTCACGCTATTGCGCATGCAGAAGGAACGCATTTGCTCTATTTCATCAAGTGTTGTTTCCCGGGTAATTACCATATTGATTTTTGTATTTTCAAACCCGGCAGTTTGTGCAGCATCAATACCCCGGATAACATCAGTAATAACGCCCCCGCGGGTAATCCGGGAAAATGCTTCACTATCAAGTGTATCGAGAGATATTGTCACTCTATCAAGCCCTGCGGTTTTCAGTGCAACTGCCTTATCATATGTCAAAAGGGATCCATTTGTTGTCATGCAGATATCACGATAATAACCGGTTGTTTTTATCAGTGCAACGCAGTGTTCGATATTCTTTTTAACAAGCGGTTCCCCACCGGTCAAGCGTATTTTATAAAACCCGATTTTTCCGGCTTCAAGAGCAATGTTCGCGATATCCTCATACCGGAGCATCTGATCATGACTTTTAAACTCAACGCCATCAGAGGGCATGCAATAGATACACCTGAAATTGCACCGGTCTGTAACAGAAATCCGCAGATAATAAATTTCTCGTCCATATGTGTCAAGTAACATGTGTTTTCCTTTATTTCTCTATGAGTTGCACGGAAACCATTGTTCCCTTTTCAACTGCGTCAATATCTTCATTCAGCCACAGAAATGCATGAGCATTTGAATAGGCATTAATGTGTGCAGATCCGTGATAGTTGACAACTTCTGCCAAGCCCTCAGATGTAAACCTGACCGGTACAATCTCTTTTCTGTCACCTTTTTTCTTTTTAATATCATTTGCAAGGGGTACAGTAACGAATACTGGCGCATCGTAATTCCCCATCATACGCATAAGAAAAGGACGTACAAGAATTTCAAACAAAACAAATGTCGAAACAGGATTGCCGGGCATACCAAAAACAAATTGTTTACCATTGGTTCCAAACACTGTTGGTTTACCGGGTTTAATCGCAATGTTTTCAATCAGTAAATTAAAGCCACATTCTTTAAGCGTATCCGGTACGCAATCGAAATCTCCTGCCGAGACACCACCAGAGACAAGAATAACATCCGATTCAGACATTGCTTT
Source organism: uncultured Fibrobacter sp. (assembly GCA_964390065.1). GTDB lineage: Bacteria > Fibrobacterota > Chitinivibrionia > Chitinivibrionales > Chitinispirillaceae > JAAZBG01. The sequence goes on from CAYMGX010000025.1 coordinate 5,059, forward strand.
TTCTATTACATTCTGTGTTGAACTTTTCGTATCTTTTGCGATTCCGAAATATTCAGGTTTACACCCGCAACGCAGTGCCTGTGCGTAAAGCTGATAACTATTACTATTACGGATTAGAGCACCATCAGGAATCGTTTCCGGTTCAACGAGTTCATTGCCAGTTGCAATAATACCGATTCGGGGCGACTTTACAACCGGCACATTTTTGTATCCAGCCGCAGCAAGTACTGCGCAGGTTGCAGCAGTAATACGCGTACCTTTACTTAGTAATACATCTCCGGCATTTGTATCTTCTGCTTTGTAACGGATATTTTTATTGTTTGTCATTTTGGTTACGGTTACTATGCCATCAGTTTCTGAGCTGTGTTCAAACATAACAACGCAATCTGCACCGGATGGAACCATTGCACCTGTCATAATACGGCTGCACATCCCGTTTTCAATTGACACGTTAGGAACAGCCCCGGCAGCAATTGTTTCAACGATTTTCAGCGGCATAGACCGGTCACTAAATTTGCATGCATATCCATCCATTGCTGACATATCCGCAGGGGGAATAAAAACATCCGACACTATATCTCTGGCTAACACACGCCCGGTCGAATGCTCAAGTCCAACAATCTCGCTGTCACATTGACGAACTGCGTGCATAACAATTTCCATAGCTTTTTCAAATGATACCATTTTATTTTCCCTTATTGTATATATAAACATTTACAAGCGTAGCGCATTATTACCTTATTTATTCATATTTTGCTTATTGTTATAGAGTTTGCGTTACAATATGCTTCGTAATCACTCCGGGTATTCAAATTAGCATACCATGTACTATCAGACCATGGTATTACTTTTGTTTTACAGATAGTAAACAGATCTTTGACTCTTAATTTTTTTCTATCAAGCAGCATTTTAATTGCATCAAGACATGCTTTCGTATATACCGCCATCATTGGTTCAACGGTATCCTCTTTGAATGAAGGAACTACGATATCGTATTCATTACATAAGGAGAGCATTTTCCTGATGAGCATTGGATGTATATATGGTATGTCGCAGGCGACAACGAGCGACACACGCGAATACGATTCTGTCAATGCTGAATATATACCGGCAAGAGGTCCCAATCCATCATATTTATCAACAACAACCCGAACATTCTCAAGTTGTGATTGTTTACCTTTAGCGATACTTACAAGAAGGTTATCGCAATAATGAACAAGCCGCCCTGCAAGTGATACTGCAAGTGTCGTTTCTCCTAAGGGAAGTAATGCTTTATCTGTACCCATACGGGAACTTTTTCCACCAGCAAGTAAAATTCCCTGAACTGGCTCAATTCTTACACCGGATAACCAGGCTATTTTTTGTAGTATACTTAAAGGTAATTGGAGCTTGTCGGCATACACATGTAATTCATTATCAGACATTGTTGATCCGCAAACCATTCTTGAACAACGTGTTTCATAAGGATACACCATGGTATCACCTGTCTCAAATGGCTGAATTACCAGATCTGGAATAATCCTTTCTATTTCATGATCACTTTGATAAATGGTAACAGACTGCACAGTAACGCCACATGTCAATTGACAACATTTATAATTATCGGTTTTAATTGTATCAACCACAGGCAGGTTACCATTATTGACATTTTGACAGCATACCGACAAAAGACTGACAATTTCATCATATATGAATTGACTCCAACCATGATTTGTGATCGTTGTAATCAGAATCGTCCTCATGTATTATCAGCTCCGTTTTGCATAGTGTTGATAACAGGTGACAAATTATCATTATAGGCATTTTTCATAAACTGATCTACAGACAGATAATAACTATTCCAGGCACTTAAGAATTGTTTACCAAATTCCGTTAATTTTGTTTCTCCACCGGATCGCCCACCCCTGACAGTAATCACCAGTTTTTTCCCAAATCCATTTTCAGCGCTTTTTATATCGCCCCAGGCCTTTCGGTAACTTCGGTCCAATGACTCCGCAGCTTTTTGAATTGATCCAAGTTCATCAATGGCTGCAAGCAGTTTCCATTTACCACTTCCGAATACCGCAGTACCGTTATCACTATTGAGAAATAGTTTTAAACCGGATTTCATTTTCTTAAAATATCCTTATGTTAATTCAATGATCCTGATCTTGTGTAAACTGCATGTGCCAATTCACGCCCCCTAAGTCCCCCTGCGGGGGATTTAGGGGGCGTCCCAGTCGAAATGTCGTAGCCGACATATCGACAAAAAAAAAGGTTATTCAAAGCATGTTAGTTGACAATTACATATTCTGATATTTTTGTCATCACACCGTTTTCCAACAATATCAGCAGAAACCATGCAATCGGTACTTATTTTCAATGCGTCTAAACATGATATTCTTTTCCTGCCATCATCACCGGCAACGGCAATTGTATCAAGTTGTAAATCTACCTGTTTAATTTTATCCATTGTATCGCCTTTTTAAAAATTCTTTATACACTACAAACATTATGAATATTGCTGAGATTAAATTTTTTCTATTTGATCAGATAATTCGCTCTGGATTTGCATAGATATTAAAAGCCCTATTCCTTGCGAACCCTACGAGTGTAATTCCCATCTCTCTGCACAAATGTATGGCCTGATGTGTTGGAGCACCGCGAGAGATTGTCAACGGAATTCCTGAACGCCGTACTTTGTAAACAATTTCCGATGATGTCCGGCCGGTGCGGGCCAATACGAACGAACCAAGATTCTTTTTCTCAAGGAGTGCTTTACCGATTACTTTATCAACTGAATTGTGACGTGCAATATCATCAATACAATACTCTGTATCATTGCTTGACAATATCGATGTATGGACTGCACCAGTCATAGTAAATATTTCTGAGCCTTTTTCAAGCTTCTGAATCAGCTCAAATATCCGTTCTTTATCCACTTTTGTATCGTCTATAAGTTTTTGACGCATTGACAATTCATTGGTGTTGGTATACATTGCACATTTACCGCATGATGCAGTATAGAGTCGTTTCTGTGTAATTGACATATCCGGAGGTTGAGGCAAATCAACACATGCAATCCATTTTTGATTATCAAGCCAGAAATTACTCATCTCAGAACTATCATTGATGAATCCTGATGTAAATAAATAACCACACACTAATTCTTTAATGTGCTGAGGTGTTACCAGTAATGTTGCGATTTCTTTGTCGTTAGCGATAATTGTAAGGGGTACTTCGGTAGCAACAGTATCAGTTGTATGTTCCGTTAGTGATTCTTTGACCCGTATTGTTTCTATTGTAACGAAGGAACCAATATCATTATTCATCAAGGCCACCTTATTTACGGAATCAAATAAATCATCTGGTTTTTATGCCGGGCACATCCCGCTAACCATTTCAAGTTTCGCACCTGCCATCATTGCAATTTCTCTTATGATACTTATATCCAGCGATAAACGTAATGCCAATTCGTAACTTTTAAACTTGTCAACAATTTCCCCTGAAATAATATCTGCCATTTTCAATGCACGTGATGCAGATGGTTTTGGTGAATCCCCTGTCAGATATAGTACACAATCCGGAATAATTTCTTTTAATATGCTGTTACTCTCAATTATCAGATAGGATACATCACCTGCAAACTGTTGGATTGTATCTATGGAGGTACCCATTGGAAAGAGTTTTATCTTTTTGTGAATATTTTCCGCATGATGTCCAATTTTTACAGTAAGGGCATCCGGTATCAGGTTTGATATACCTCTTGCAAGTGTTGTTTTACCAACACCGGAACATGCTCCTGAAACAACAATAATTTTCATGGTATGTCCTTTTGTATATGCTCAGCATCTGGTAATGGTTAGTGCTATCCCGCCCCACCAGCCAATGCCGGTAACTTAGCGTCCCCTAAATCCCCCGCTAATGTCGTTAAGTTAAGATTGACACGTGAGACACGCCCCCTAAATCCCCCGCAGGGGGACTTCATGAAAATCAATTTTTTACAAGTCCCTCTACGGGGGGCGAGTATTATAATTATCATAATGTTAACTATGCGTTTTGAACTCAACTGCATCAATCAGGATCAAAAAGCATATGAACACTGTTGATGTGCAGTGTTCATTTAAGATATGATAGTCATATCACGTATAGTATTAAAATGATTCCGGGTAACCGATCTGCACAAATGCATTTTCAAGTTTCTGCTTATGACCAAGCTCCATAGCCGCAAGTGATTGAAGCATTGTCACAAGTTGCTGATCAGTTGCTTTTTTAGAAAGTGCGGTATAGAATTCCGCCGCTTCCTGTTCTTTTTTTGCAGCAAGCATTATTGCATCAGCCGGCTTCATAGTAATTGACAACACCGGAGTATTGTTACTATCTGCTATAGCATAATCTACCTCAGGTGAAACAAATTTACCAACCAGTGACAAGTCCTGTTCATATTTTCTGAGTGTTTCCGCATGCTCAGCTTCATCAGCAGAAAGCTGCAGGAAAATGTCTTTTACACCCGGATTTGTAACTTTTTCTGATGCCTTTTTGTAAAACTCACAGGCTTCAATTTCCTGATCGATAGCAATTATGAAAAGAGATTTTATATCCATTATATCATCCTTTTGTAAACAAATAAGAATAGTGCACCGAAGTGCACTGTATTATGGTCTTGCCTGACGTTTGAAATTTACTCCAAGAGGCTCACCATCAGCAACCTTCTCAATTTTTATTGCACAGGCTTTATACTCAGGAGTTTCAGTAACATTATCATATGCACTGTTTGTAAGAACATTTGCACAGGCTTCATGAAAATGGAATGCACACCATGCAACACCTTTTGGTGAGCGGTCTGTAACCCATGCTTTAAGCGTAATTGAACCGCGTCTGCTTGTTGCTTTTACAATATCACCGGTTTTCACATTCATTATTTTGGCATCCTCGTGACTTATTTCCATCAGCTCTTCAGGGCAGAGGTTCTCAAGTCCGATAGAATTTCTTGTCTGTGTACCGGAGTGATAATGCCACAATCTTCTTCCGGTTGACAATACAATAGGATACTCGCTATCCGGTAGTTCTGCCTGATGACGATAGACGGTATGGCTGAACAAACCTTTTCCTCGTGTAAACTTACCATCCAGATGAAGAATCGGGGTACCCGGATGGGTAACCGTCGGACATGGCCACTGTATGCCGGTTTCTTTAATACGTTCGTGAGTGATACCGGCCATGCTTGTACCGGAACTTCTCATATCCTCCCATGTATCTCTGGCTGATGTCAAGCGCAGATCAACACCAAACCGTTTTGCAAGTTCGTTCATAATCCACCAGGTCGGCCTTGCTTCTCCCGGAGGTTCAACAGCTTTATTAAGCAGTGATACGCGGCGTTCCAGATTTGAATATGTTCCATAATCTTCATTAAAACAGGTATCAGGAAAAATTACATCAGCATATTCAGTTGTCAGGTTTGGAAAAATATCTGCAACCGCCAGAAATTCAAGGGCTTTGATTTCTTCAATTGTCTTGGCCATATTGGGCTCAGTATGCACAGTGTTGTCCCCGACACAAAGAAGTGCTCTTGTACCACCCTCCTTTGTTTTATGGAGCATTGTTGGCATTTTATAGCCGGGTTTTAATGGCAGACCACTTACACCCCATGCTTTTTCCATTTTGGCAATAACATCCGGATTGTCAACATTCTGATAATTGTGATATACATTTGGCAATGCCCCCATATCGCAGGCACCCTGAACATTATTTTGTCCGCGCAGAGGATTAACGCCACATCCGCGTTTACCAAGATGACCAAGAACCATCTGCAGATTGGCAATGGTTTTTACATTGTCTGTTCCGCAGATATGCTCTGTTACACCAAGAGTATATATAACGTTAACTTTCTTTGCAGTACCAAGCATCTGTGCAACTTTTTTTATCATGTCAACTGAAACACCGCTGAGCTCTGATGCTTTCTCTGCAGGGTATTCTTCAACCCACTTTTTAATTTCCTCTGGATTTTCGGTAAACTTATTCATGAATTCATCATTCTGCCATCCATTTTTAAATATCTCATTTATAAGCCCATTTAAAAATGGTACATCGGTACCAACCTTGAATTGTACGTAGAGATCCGACCAATGCGCAACATCAACCTTACGGGGATCGCAAACAATAAGGGTTGCTCCGTTTTTTGCGGCCTTTTTGACATAGTAAGAAACAACCGGATGCGCTTCTGTCATATTTGAACCAATAACAAAAATAAGCTCTGCATCAAGAATGTCTGCTATTGAATTTGTCGCAGCACCGCTTCCATAAGCATATGCAAGGCCCGCAACTGTAGGCGCATGGCATACGCGGGCGCAATGGTCAACGTTATTGGTCTTAATTACTGCACGTGTAAATTTCTGCACTGCATAGTTATTCTCATTTGTAATACGTCCGGAACCAAATGCAGAAAACACATCCGGACCGTTTTTCTCAACAATGCTTTTAATTCTGGATGCAGTGTAATCAAGTGCCTCATCCCATGAAACCCGTTCATGCTTACCATTCTTTTTAATCATCGGATATTTCAGACGCTTCGGACTTGCATGAAATTCATAACCATAACGGCCTTTTACGCACAGCATTCCATAGTTCGGAGCAGCATCACGACCGCTTACCCGTACTACTTTATTATGTTCACGATCAACATGCAACACAAGTTGACACCCAACACCGCAATACGGACATGTTGTGTTTACCTTTTCAAGATGAGAATCACGTCCAAGCCCGCGTGCTTTTTTGTTAGTCAACGCACCGGTTGGACATGTCTGTACACATTCACCACACTGTACACAACTTGATTCTCCCATAGGCAGATCAGTGTCGCAAATAATTGTTGTATTTCTTCCACGATATCCAAAACTCAATACTTCATTGACAACGTTTTCATTGCAGGCAGTTACACAGCGTCCGCATTTGATGCATTTGTCATGGTCAATAACGACAAATTCGGAGCTTGTGTCTTTTTGTCCTGTTGGCGATTCTGCAAATGATGTACGTTCAATACCAAGGTAGTAACAAACATCCTGCAGCTCACACGAACCGCTTTTTTCGCACGACAGACAATCATGGCGACCACCAGCGAGCATGAGATCGACAACAAGTTTTTGTGATGTCCGGATCTCTTCGCTTGACGTAAGAATCTTCATGCCGTCCTTTACTTTCAGGTTGCATGATGTCTGATAGCCCTTCATTCCCTCAACACTTACAATACAAACCCGGCATTTTGATGTCTGGCCGGTTTTTGGATGATAACATAATGATGGAATATAGATACCATTCCGACGTGCTACATCAAGAACGGTTTCCCCTTCATTGGCATCGTATGCCTGATTATTTATAAATAGTTGCATAAGAACCTCGTTATTCTTTTTATTAGCTTTACAAATCAGTTGTTAATATTTGACAATTGCATCAAATTTACAAGTACTATAGCAAAGACCACAACGTGTACACATATCTGCATTTATTGTATGTCGTGTTTTCGTGCTTCCACATATTGCAGAAACAGGACATGCTTTTTTACACAGCCCGCATCCTATACACTTATCGGTAATTTCAAAAACAATAAGTGATTTACAAACTGCGGCACGGCATTTTTTATCACGGATATGTTCTTCATACTCATCCCTGAAGTGGCGTAATGTACTAAGAACCGGATTGGATGCTGTCTGACCAAGACCACAAAGCGATGCATTTTTAATAGTGACTGCCATTTTTTGCAATGTGTCAATATCAGCCATCTCGCCTTTACCTTCACAGATTCTATTAATAATTTGAAGCATCTGATGCGTTCCTTCTCTGCATGGGACGCACTTTCCACACGATTCATCCTGTACAAATTCGAGGAAAAACCGTGCTACGTCAACCATACAGCTTGTCTCATCCATCACAATAAGACCCCCGCTACCCATAATAGCACCGAGTTCATTCAGTGATTCATAATCAAGAGGAACATCAAGATGATTTGTCGGTATACAACCACCAGACGGGCCGCCAATCTGGGCTGCTTTGTACGCTTTACCATTAGGGACACCGCCACCAATATCATAAATTACTTTTTTTAATGGCGTACCAACCGGTACCTCAACAAGTCCGGAGAGCTCGACAGCACCTGCAAGTGCGAAAATTTTTGTACCTTTACTTTTTGCAGTACCGATTGACGCAAACCAGGGTGCCCCATTATTAATAATCCGGGGAATATTTGAATACGTTTCCACATTATTAAGAACAGTCGGTTTGTCCCAGAGACCTTTTTGTGCAGGAAACGGAGGACGGGGACGGGGTTCACCGCGTTTACCCTCAATGGATGCCATAAGCGCAGTTTCTTCACCACATACAAATGCACCTGATCCCTTACGTATTTCAAGATCAAATTCGAAATCAGTACCAAGAATATTTTTCCCAAGAAGTCCGCATGTACGTGCCTGAACAATTGCATTCTGTAAACGCTCTACTGCAAGTGGATACTCCGCGCGTACATACAAAAAGCCTTTTTTACATCCGATTGCAAATGCACCGACAGCCATACCTTCAATAACACTGTGCGGATCACCTTCAAGAATACTTCTGTCCATAAATGCCCCGGGATCACCCTCATCAGCATTGCATAGAATGTATTTAACATCACCCTCGCTTTTTTGTGCAAACGACCACTTGGTTCCGGTTGGAAAACCAGCACCACCACGGCCACGTAATCCGGATGCACCAACTTCCGCGATAGTTTCTTCGCTTGACATTGATGTCAGGACTTTACTAAGTGCACTATATCCACCGATAGCAATATAGTCGGAAATTTTATTCGGGTTTACTTTTCCACAATTACTTAAAACTATCTTTTTCTGATTTTTGAAGAATGGTATTTCATCCATTTTCTGCTGCTTGACATCATCAGCTTCATGAATCAGTTTATCAACAATCTTGCCGCCAAGCAGATGATCATGAACAATCGCCACAGCATCATCTGCTGCAACGTTTTGATAAAATGTACCGTCTTTGCCAATAACAATAACCGGTCCTACTGCACACGGGCCAAGACACCCAGTCTCTACAACAGCCATTTTATCAGCTAAACCTTTTTTCTGCAGTTCACTGATCAGTGCATCTTTTACTTTCATTGAGCCTGAAGCAATACAGCCGCCACCCGCACATACAAAGATTTTTTCTTTGTTAAATTCTGCACTTGCGCAGATAGTATCCCTGATTTTTTTTAAATCGTCTGGTGTCTTAATGCGTTCGTTAATTAAAAGATCATCCATTTACTTACTCCCATTCTTTGCGCCCTGGGCGAGATTTCTATAGCTTTTTAAAATCTTTTCTACATCTGATGATTTCACCCACTGATGAACATCCTCATTGATCATAATTACCGGTGCAAGACCACACGCGCCAAAACATCTGCCGACATCAAGCGTAAAGACCAGATCATCAGTCGTTTCTCCAACATCAACACCCAATTGAGATTTTAGCGCTGTTAGCACTTCCTCTGCTCCACGTACATAGCAGGCAGTTCCAAGACACACACGTATCAGATATTTACCTCTTGGTTTTAATGAGAAAAATGAGTAAAAAGTGATAACACCAAAGATCTTTGATGTTGGAATCCGAAGACGTTCAGAGATAGCAGTAATTGCAGCTGCCGGAATATATCCATATATTCCCTGAGTCTCCTGAAGTACCGGAATCAAAGCCCCCGGCTGATTTTCCCATGTGTCAAAAACGGCATCCAGCTTACTCAATTCAATCTCACCACAATTCTCTGTACCTGAACAGGAACAACTACACTTAGATTCATTATTTGACATTTAATTCTCCTGAAAATATTTCTACTATCCTCAATCCTGTACAATAACCTGTATCAATATTGGTTGATACCGGCATACAGGACAAAGAATAAACTCAGTTTTTACTTTTGTTAATTGAAAAATGCTTATCACTTGTCATTAATGAGAAGACAA
>CAYMGX010000025.1:15126-28231 GCA_964390065.1 uncultured Fibrobacter sp.
TTTGCTCATAAGAAGTGCACCAAACCCAAAACCCATCACGACCATACCGGTAATAAACCCTTTTTTATCCGGAAACCACTTTGCAGCAGTTGCAACAGGTGTTACATAGCCAAGTCCAAGTCCAGTACCTCCAATAACACCATATCCAAGATATAAAAGAGGAAGCGACTTGATACTGAGTGCAAATGCACCGATCAGATAACCAGCACCAAACAGAGCACCACCAAGCATAGCAAGTTTTTTCGGACCATATTTTGGAAGATTTATTCCACCCCACGCTGCTGCAAGACCAAGAAAACAGATTGCAAGGCTGAATACCCATGCGACCTGTGAATTGGACCACCCATACGTTGTCATAAGTGGTTTCTGAAAAAAGCTCCATGCATAGACCGTTCCAAGACACAACTGCAATAATGTTCCCATAATAGCAATAAGCCATCTGTTTTTCTGCCCCTTTGGGACTTGTGCTTCTGTCATCGATCCTCCACATAAAAAGTTAATAAGAAAAAAATCACATTTATAGCTAAAATCAAAAAACTACTGTACTGCTGCATTATGAGCAATACAGGTAACGCATGTTTCACTGCTTTCTATCATAAAATTATCGATTGTCGTGGTGTCAAATGGTGTCAGTTTATTTTTGAGTTTTGCAAAGTAAACAAGCTGTTCAAGTTCGAGTTCAAGATTTACATAATTAACAAAGACACTTTTGTCTGATGTTTGCAAACTGCATGGTGCAAAATTAAGTACACCTTTTATTCCTGCATCAACCATTTTTTCGAACACCTGCTGTGCAACAATAGCTGGAACAGAGAGTATTCCAAACTGTACACCGCTATCTTTAACAAATCGAGATAAGCTACTTAGAGGAAGAACCGGGATCTCAGATTGTGCATTCTGTTTGGCAGGATCAATATCAAATGCTGCAATCAGTTTAAATCCCTCGCGTGCAAACCCTTTATAATGGATTAGCGCACTTCCAAGATTTCCAACGCCAACCATTATCACGTTATGCGTTTCGTTTTTGCTGAGAATATTGTTGAGACTTGAAATAAGCTCATCAATGAGATAACCACCACGTTTATTGCCGAAAATTTTAAATATGGAGAAGTCTTTACGAATCTGTATGCTGGTTACTCCGACTGCCTGAGCGAGGTATGTTGAGAAGATTTTTGTGAAGCCAAGATCTTTAAAGTGATAGAGTGCACTCTTGTATCGTGATAGCCTGCCAATGCAATTTCTGTTAGTTACAACGCTTATGTTCTTTTTTTCACAATTTTCCATGGCACACCCGGATGTAAATTCAAAGTACCCTTAGAAATTTTAATATGGTTTCAGAACCTAAGTTTAAAAAGGTACATTTTTGTGTACCTTTTGTTTGATTGAGGAAAAGTGTTACAAAAACAGTACTGAGGAGGTTACTTGAAATTTTGAGGAAAGGAATTCGGGATTATTGATGGTGCAAATGCTTTCACTGCAAGTATCACATTCTGACCGGGTTTTAATGATTCAGATTCTTCAGGATCAACCACAACCCTGATAAGGTTACTACCGCTTTGTACTGTTACAACATCGGCAATATCAGATCTCGCGATGGAGACTATTTTTCCTGCAGTTCTGAATTTACTGCTGAGTTTATTACCAAAAAGTATATCCGGAGAATTACTTTCGGAAACAGTTCCATTATCAAATATGGCCATTTTATTTGACATAGTAAAAATTTCGGTAATATCATGAGTTACAATTATTGATGTCAGATTGAATGTTGAATGAATCTGATTTATTTCATTTTGCAGCGTGGTTCTCATTTCACTGTCAAGTGCAGACAACGGCTCATCAAGAAGCAGTATTTTTGGTGATCTGATCAATGCCCGTGCAAGTGCGACCCGTTGACGTTGTCCGCCGCTTAACTGATGCGGGCGTGAGTGCTCAAGTGCACGCAATTGCATACTATCAATAAGCTCCTCAACCCGTTTCCGGTTACTATTCGAAGCGTACTCAAGATTTTTACGAACCGACATTGCGGGAAACAAAGCATAATCCTGGAAAACAAAACCTATTGTTCTATGCTGCGGTGCAACATTAATCCTTTTAGCTTTACTATACCATACTTTTCCATCAACAATAATCTCGCCATCATCAGGATGTGTAAGACCGGCAAGCATACGAAGTGTTGTCGTTTTCCCAGAACCGGATTTACCAAAAAATGTAAAGAAATCATGACGCTCAATGTCAATCTTAACACGTAGTGTAATTGCACCGTTTGCAGAAAGGAGCCTTTTTATTACATTTATATGTATCATGTGAATCCGGTTTCCTAATACCTGTGTTTCCTGAAAATGATACCTGAATTAATGAGAAATAACAGTATCAGGGATAATAGTGCACTGATTGTTATTACTCCCGCGTAAATATGCGCCATTGTATACTCAAGTGATTCAACATGATCATATAGGGCAATTGATGCAGTCAGAGTTTTACCGGGGATTTTACCGCCAAGCATAAGTACCATTCCAAATTCTCCAAAGGAATGGATAAAAGTCATGACAATACCGATAAGCAGTGATGGACGAATTGACGGAAGAAGTACACGGAGGAGTGTTTCCCACTCACTTTTTCCCAGTGTCAGTGATGCTTCACGAAGAGATTTGGGAAGCGATTCAAACCCTGCTATCAAGGGGTTTAACATAAAGGGAACGCCGGCAACGGCAAGCGCAATTGCAAGCCCGGTAAATGAAAAAACGAGTCTTACCTGTAAAACAGTTTCAAGAAAATGGCCAACAGGAGAAAATGGACTCCACAGAATAAGAAAATAAAAACCGAGTACTGATGGCGGAATCACCAGTGGCAGCATTGCCATGGACCTTATGATCATCTTTACAAACGTTGTTGATGATGAAATCCAGTAGGCAAGCGGGATGCATACGACTATTAACACAACAGTACAGATTACCGCAAGTTTGAAACTCAGAATCAATGGCATAAAATCGATAGCCACGCTATTCCCTCATAGTCAACATACATGATGTAGATTTAACAAGATACCACACAATCATTCCGGTAGTTATTCCAAGTGCGGTAAGAGACTTGCTTGTAATAAGGCTTGTAAGTGATAGTGATCCGACATCTGCAGTAACACGCGCCATCACATTGGTCTGACGAATGTCAGTAATCTGCACTTTAAAACAGTTTTGGCAACTGATCGTTGTGTTACAATCAAGAGAGATAATGGTATCCGCTTCTTTAAAGAGGATATGCACCATTGCACCTTCTTTGCAATATGGTAATTCATCACCGGAAAGAAGTACACAGGCACTCAGGGACAACCCAGAAAAGTTCACGCCGACCTGAGCAAAAAGGTCATCTTTAGTGACAGATTCCACTATTGCGGGAATTCTGTTCATGGCAGCGTGTATCCATATTTTATAAGTATTTCCCGGGCCTCTTTACTGAATAAAAATGTATATAATTCCTGCGTGATTTTCTGATTGTGCTTTTCGCCATAGGTAAGCATCACCGCGGCCTGAGGTAACGGTTCATACTTTGTCGAATCAATTTCGACCCATACGCCCTTCCCTTTCATCTCATCAGCAAGAACAAGCGACTTGGCGGTAAAACCGATATCTGCTGAACCGCTTGCGATAAACTGAGCAACTTTTGTAATATTTTCACCATAAACGATCTTGTTCCCGATAGTTTTCCAGATTCCGTTATGTTCAAGAAACTTTTTAGCAGCAGGTCCGTAAACGGTCAACTTGAGATCACCAAGCGCAATTGTCTTAACGGATGGTTCTGTCAGTATGTCAATGCCTTTTTTAAGATCAATCGGTTTGCATGTCCAGAGTACAAGTTTACCATATGCATAAATCTTGGGTTTGTCAACATTACGTGCTGATGCGACTACACTGTCTGCAAAACCGACATCTGCACTGATAAAGATATCAAAGGGAGCACCGGTTCTGATTTGAGTGACCAGTTTGCCTGATGATCCGTATATCGGGGTAACTGTATAGCCGGTCTTTTTTGAAAATTGATCCTTAATCTCTTCAAATGCAAATTTCATGTTTGCTGCAACAGCAGGTGAAACCTGTGCACCGGATGAGAATGCCAGCAGACAAATCAGTATCGGGAAAACAATTAAACGCATTGGTATTCCTTGTTAAAGGATGGTTTAGTAAAAATCAATTGATTAATATATATCCGTAAACAATCAAATACCGTACCAAATTAATCAAATAAAGATATCTGCAAAAAAATGGATCATTACCCGAGAACTGAACGCTTCATTCCAGGCATATGTAGTAAACGGCGTATGTTATTGATTTATTTCTACATTAGGTATATTACCATCTGTCAGATAATACCTCAATTATTATATAATTCTGCAGGGCACAAATCGGTGATAGCAGTCTTTCTTAAAATCTCGTGTTCAAATACATGCTACAAAATTGAATAGAATCGAGAAGCCTGGAGCAATAACGAATCATGCATCCAAAAAAATCCGTTATGGCAGCTTTATGCCCCAGAGTAATTGCGAAACAAGTTGTTGCCCAATTGATTCATCCTTCCAGGATAAACCTTTACGGGTATGAACTTGGTTGGTGTAAACATCATTTTTGAAACAAATAACTCAAGCACTACTGATTACTCCGTCGCCTCTCTCCCCAGCCCTCTCTCCACTCGTGGAGAAAGGGAGCAAGATACTGCGATTTATTCTTCTTCCCCCTCTCCATTTACTAATGGAGAGGGGGACCGAGGGGGTGAGGCGATATGCGAATAGCTGAGTTTTCTCACACCAGTATAGTGAATACCCATATAAACCATTTATGTTTTTCATCTTCTGGCTTCTGGCTACTTGATTCTGGATTCTTTTCTTGCCCCCTAACAATCAAAATCAACATCTTACACATCACAAAAAATCCCCATCACACTAAAAAACAACTCCAAGCTCGAAAGGGTTGACTCTTATCAGAAAAAACAGTATTTTGAAACCGGGCAAAAAAACGTATTCATTATTATAAAGTATCTGCCAGACAAATGATTAAAATGAGAATAACAAAAGATATCCTCTGATCGCCGAATGCAGAGGGTGTCTTTTTTTTTATCGGTGAGTGAATGTCCTGGCAAAAGTTCGAAATAAGTTGAAGGTTCGGCTAAAACAAGTGAGGTATTCTTGAGAGGCATTATTGCACTGGAAGATGGAACCATTTTTGATGGTGAGGGGTTTGGAGCTACTGGCGAAGCGACCGGTGAAGTTGTGTTTAATACAAGCCTTACCGGGTATCAGGAGATTTTAACTGATCCGTCATACTGTTCACAAATCGTAACGATGACCTATCCACTTATTGGAAACTACGGAATCAACGATAGCGATGTTGAATCATCAAAGGTGCAGGTAAGCGGTTTTATCGTAAAAGAAAGCTGCAAATACCCGTCAAACTTTACATCACAAAAAACAATCAGCCAGTATCTGATTGAAAATAATGTTATCGCGGTTGAAGGTATCGATACCCGCATGCTTACCCGTCATATCAGAGTGAGAGGTGCGATGAAAGCGATCATCTGGTCCGGTGAGGGAGATGTAAACACCGATGACCTTGTTGATAAAGCCAAAGCGTGGAGCGGACTTGTCGGGCTTGACCTTGCAAAGAAAGTTACCTGCAAGGAACCATATATATGGAATACCCAAAAAGGTCTCGGTAAAAATCTGAAAAATATCCGGTTCAATATTGTCGCGTTCGACTTCGGTATCAAATACAACATTCTCCGAATTCTTGAATCGCTTGGGTGCAGAATCACCGTTGTACCGGCAAATACAACCGCTGAACAGGTGATGGGCATGAATCCGGACGGGATATTCCTTTCAAACGGCCCCGGTGATCCGGCTGCTGTTACCTACGCAATCGATACAATTAAAGAACTTCTTGGCAAAAAACCGATCTTCGGTATCTGCCTCGGTCATCAGCTTATCGGCCATGCCCTCGGCGGATCAACCTATAAACTAAAATTTGGTCATCGTGGTGGAAATCATCCGGTCCGCAATATGGATACCGGTGTAATCGAAATCACATCGCAGAACCACGGTTTCTGCGTTGATATGGACAGCCTGAAATCAAAGAACATCAAAATGACACATCTCAATCTCAATGATCTCACCTGCGAAGGTATTACCGATCCTGAGAAAAATGTATTCTGTGTTCAGTATCACCCTGAAGCATCTCCGGGACCACATGACAGTGGTTATCTGTTCGAGAAATTTTTAACCATGATGGAACGTAAAAGCGGTGCGCAGGGTGTCAGGAAGTGACGAGTGACACGTGACAAGTGACTGGCAGCGTTTTTTCAGTTAATTAGCACGTAACAGTCAGAAGATAAAACGAAAAAATAAAAATAAATATATACCCTTATCAGACCATCAGGGTGAAACGAATACCCGGTGTCTTTGAAAGGATCTATGCCAAAAAGAACTGATATACACAGGATTCTCATTATCGGCAGCGGACCAATTGTGATTGGTCAGGCGTGTGAATTTGACTATTCAGGTACTCAGGCGTGTAAAGCGTTACGCGAAGAGGGTTACGAGGTGATCCTTGTTAACTCGAATCCGGCGACTATCATGACCGATCCCAATCTTGCGGACAGGACTTATATTGAGCCGATCACTCCTGAAATTGTTGAGAAAATTATCGCCCGCGAACGTCCGGACGCGATTCTTCCAACAATGGGTGGTCAGACAGGTCTTAACACCGCAATGGAACTCTCTGAAAGCGGAGTGCTTCAGAGGTACGGTGTACAGCTTATCGGTGCAGATGAAACTGCGATTAAAAAAGCAGAAGACCGCAGCGAGTTCAAAGAAGCAATTCAGAAAATCGGCCTCGATCTTCCCCGCAGTGCTTTCGCGTATAATATTGATGAGGCATGGCAGATTGCGCGCGAAATCGGTTTTCCATGTATTGTTCGCCCGAGTTTCACCATGGGTGGTACCGGGGGCGGCATAGTTTACAAAGAAGAAGACTTCGAACGTCAGGCAGCCTATGGACTTCACTGCAGCCGTGTTAACGAGATTCTTATCGAGGAATCGGTGATCGGGTGGAAAGAATACGAACTTGAGATCATGCGTGATAAGGCAGACAATGTTGTTATCATCTGCTCTATCGAAAACCTTGATCCTATGGGAATTCATACCGGTGACAGTATCACCGTTGCACCGGCACAAACACTTACTGATCGTCAATACCAGAAGATGCGTGATGCAGCGATTGCAATTATCCGCGAGATCGGTGTTGAAACCGGCGGCTCCAATATCCAGTTCGCGGTAAACCCTGCTGATGGCCGCATGACTGTTATTGAAATGAATCCGCGCGTGAGTCGCAGCTCAGCTCTTGCAAGTAAAGCGACTGGTTTTCCTATTGCAAAGTTTGCAGCAAAACTTGCGGTTGGCTATACCCTTGACGAAATAAGAAACGATATCACCAAAGAAACGCCGGCATCCTTTGAGCCATCAATCGACTACTGCGTTGTAAAGATTCCCCGTTTTACATTCGAGAAATTTCCGGAAGCGGATTCGACACTGGGCATCCAGATGAAATCCGTTGGTGAAACAATGGCAATTGGTCGTACGTTCAAGGAAGCCCTGCAGAAAGGTCTGCGCGGACTTGAAGTCGGACGTAAGGGATTTGAACTGATCAATTTTCCGTTCCAGACAAAAGAGGAACTCGCAAAAGCACTGCGTATTCCAAAGGCAAACCGTCTGTTCCTTATCAGATATGCCTTTGAAAAAGGTATGACTGTTGATGAAATCGCGGCTGCATCGTACATCGATACATGGTTCCTTAACAACATGTATGATCTTTA
Source organism: uncultured Fibrobacter sp. (assembly GCA_964390065.1). Lineage (GTDB taxonomy): Bacteria > Fibrobacterota > Chitinivibrionia > Chitinivibrionales > Chitinispirillaceae > JAAZBG01. Next base: position 22,981 of record CAYMGX010000025.1, read on the forward strand.
CAAATTTGAAAAAACGATTACGCCTGATATTCTTAAAAAAGACAAAGATAATCTCAAGCGGTTTATCAAAAAGGCAAAAAGTCTTGGTTTCAGTGATTATCAGATGGGTACATTTCTGGGCATGGACGAAATTGCATTTCGAACATTCAGGAAAGATCTCGGTGTCAAACCGACCTACAAGCTCGTTGACACATGCGCAGCTGAGTTTGAGGCATACACCCCCTATTATTACTCATCATACGATCAGGAGGATGAAAGTAATCCGAGTGATCGCCGTAAGATCATTATTCTTGGTGGCGGCCCGAACCGTATCGGTCAGGGTATCGAATTTGACTACTGCTGTTGTCAGGCATCATTTGCCCTTGAAGAGCTGGGAGTTGAATCGATCATGGTAAATTCAAACCCCGAGACAGTTTCAACCGACTATGATACATCCGATAAACTTTACTTCGAGCCATTGACATTTGAAGATGTAATGAATATTATAGACAACGAGAAACCAATGGGTGTTATCGTGCAGTTTGGCGGTCAGACACCACTGAATCTTGCAAAACGCCTTGAGGATGCAGGTGCGCCGATTATTGGAACAAGTGTTGCATCAATTCAGCGCGCGGAAGACCGTGATGAATTCGCGGCAATGATCAATAAACTTGGACTTAACCAGCCTGCAAACGGAACTGCAAAATCAACCGAGGACGCCATTTCTATTGCGTCAAAAATTGGTTATCCGGTACTCCTGCGTCCATCGTTTGTTCTTGGCGGCCGTGCTATGAAAATCGTCTACGACGATGAGGAGCTGCGGGCATTTATCGGTGAGGCACAGGCGGCGGCTGAGAATCGTCCGGTGCTTGTTGACAAATTCATTGGTGATGCAATAGAGGTTGACGTTGATGCAATCGCAGATAACGAAACTGTCAAGGTATGTGGCATTATGGAACATATCGAAGAAGCCGGTATTCATAGCGGTGACAGTGCCTGCGTGTTGCCTCCTCACACATTGTCAAGCACTATCGTATCGCAGATTCACGAGATAACCTGCCAGATCGCCCGTGAACTTAACGTCATTGGCCTGCTTAATATTCAGTATGCAATCAAGGAAGATATTGTTTATGTTCTTGAAGTTAATCCGAGAGCATCACGTACGGTTCCGTTTGTAAGTAAGGCAACCGGTATTCCATGGCCGAAAATTGCAGCAAAGGTAATGGCCGGTGCAAAGCTTGCCGATATTGAAGAAGCTGTTGAAAAAACAATCGACTACTTCGCTGTTAAAGAGTCTGTGCTTCCATTCAGTAAATTTCCCGGAGCAGATATCATTCTCGGACCAGAGATGAAATCAACCGGTGAAGTTATGGGGCTTGATAAGGATTTCGGTCTTGCATTTGCAAAGTCTCAGGAAGCAGCTGGAAATAACCTGCCTCGAAGCGGGTCTGTTTTTATCAGTGTCAAGAATTCAATGCGCCGGAATATCATTTTCATGGTAAAGGCGATGCAGGCAATGGGATTCAAGATCTTTGCATCCGAAGGTACCTGGCGTGTACTGAGTTCAAATGGTATCAATGTCAAGATGATACCGAAAATCGGTGAAGGAAAACCTGATATCATCGATCTTATCAAGGGTGGAGATATTGATTTCATTATCAATGTGCCGGCTGGACGTAAATCACAGATCGATTCAAAACCGATCCGCAGTGCTGCGGTTACACAGCGTATTCCTTATATTACTACACTTGAGGGTGCGCAGGCAGCTATCAGCGGTATCGATTCACTTGAACGAACCGGATTTTCTGTCAAGTCAATCCAGGAATATCAGGATGTGGGTCAGAGTAAAACAAAGCGATATAAGCATGATCTTGACATGCGTACAACAATGTGGAACTAAGTTTATTCAGGGGGCGTAAAATTGCGCTCCTTTACCTTTTCGTAAATGCATCTCCGGAGCGGTCTAATGGCTAAATACATTTTCGTCACAGGTGGTGTTGTTTCATCACTGGGCAAAGGAATCACGGCAGCATCAATCGGTGTGTTGCTCAAATCGCGAGGCCTTCGCGTTATTCATCAAAAGTTTGATCCATATCTCAATGTTGATCCGGGAACAATGAATCCGTATCAGCATGGAGAGGTGTACGTTACTGACGATGGCGCCGAATCAGACCTGGACCTCGGCCACTATGAACGCTTTACCGGTGTGACCACCAACCGTAACTGCAACTACACATCGGGTCGAATCTATGATGCGATTATTAAAAAGGAACGTCGCGGTGACTATCTTGGAGGTACTGTTCAGGTGGTTCCTCATGTGACAAGTGAGATCTGCGACAGTATCCGCTCTGTTGTGACAAATGACGTTGACGTAGTAATAAGCGAGATTGGTGGAACTGTCGGCGATATCGAAAGTCTCCCCTACCTCGAAGCACTTCGCCAGTTTCGACAGCAGGAAGGCAGAAATAACGTACTTTTTATACATGTCACCCTGATTCCGTATCTTCACAGAGCGGGAGAAGTTAAAACAAAACCGACACAGCACTCGGTAGGTCGTCTCAGGGAAATCGGTATCATTCCCGATATCCTGATCTGCCGTACCGAAAAGCATCTTGACAAAGACGTGCGAAAAAAACTGTCTCTTTTCTGTAATGTCGATGAAGAAGCGGTTGTAGAGTGCATGGATGCAGAAAACACCATCTATGAAGTACCCCTGCAGTTTGCAGAACAGGATCTTGACACTGTAATCGTTGACAATCTCGGGCTTCGCGGAGGACGCAGGAATTTACGCCCGTGGAGAGAGTACTGCGATAAAGTGATCAATGCGGATCAGGTTGTCGAAATAGGTGTTGTCGGAAAATACAGTGAGCTTCTTGATGCATACAAATCGATTCACGAAGCACTGAACCATGCGGGAGCAGCGCATACTGCAAAAGTCAAGATCAAAAGCATTTCTTCCGAAGATATTGAAAAGAACGGTGCAGAACAGGAACTCAAGGGTCTTGGCGGTATTCTTGTACCGGGTGGTTTTGGAGCCCGGGGTGTTGAGGGGAAAATCAAGGCGGTAACCTATGCACGGGAAAAAAAGATCCCCTATTTCGGTATCTGTTACGGTATGCATATGGCAGTCATTGAATTCGCACGGAATGTGCTCAAGCTAAGAGATGCAGACACAACGGAAAACATTCAGGACACCAAAAATCCTGTCATCCACCTTATGGAGGAACAGAAGCGTGTAATGAATCTTGGTGGAACAATGCGTCTTGGAGCATTCCCCTGTGAACTTAAAAAGAACTCTATTGTTCGTAAATCTTACGGTAAAGATTCCATCTCGGAACGTCACCGTCACCGTTTTGAATTTAATAATGATTACAGGGAGCAGTTTGAGAAAGCAGGTATGTCACTCAGCGGTCTTTCTCCAAACGGCCTTCTTGTCGAAATGATAGAGCTAATAGATCATCCATGGTTTGTTGCGGTTCAGTTTCATCCGGAATTCAAGTCACGTCCGATTGATCCGCATCCATTATTCAGGGATTTTATCGGCGCAAGTTTAAAGTGCGGCGGAAGGAAGATTGAGAAAAATGTTTGATGAAAAAATGCATGAAGAGTGCGGTATTTTTGGCGTTTACAATCATCCACAGGCATCACACCTGACCTATCTTGGTCTTTACACACTACAGCATCGCGGTCAGGAAAGCTGTGGTATCGCAGTATCAGACTGTAAAGAGATCTCCGTTTACAAAGGGATGGGGTATGTTGGTCAGGTTTTTAAAAAGAAGGGTATTCTTGAGGGCTTACAGGGGACCTGCGCAATCGGCCACAACCGTTACTCAACCACCGGTTCATCAACAATAGAAAACGCACAGCCGATTCTTATTAATTCGCGTGCTGGCCAAATTGCCGGCGCGCATAACGGCAACCTGACAAACGCTGATGAGCTGCGCCGCTGGATGGTTGATGACGGTTCAATTTTTTCATCAACAACCGATACTGAAGTTATCATGCATCTTATCGCGCGGTCAAAGCGTGATTCTATTGACGCGATGATACTTGATGCGCTCTCCGGTGTAAAGGGTGCATTTTCAATTTTATTTCTTACACCTGACGCAATGTACGGAGCACGCGATCCGCGGGGAATACGACCTCTGATCCTTGGTATGAATGAAGAGGGAGGTTATTTCCTTTCATCGGAGACATGTGCTTTTGATCTCGTTGGTGCATCAATGATCCGCGAGATTCTGCCGGGTGAAATGGTGAGAATTGACAAAGATGGAATTACCAGCTTTAGAATTCCAGTATTTGAACCCGATACAAAACCGGCACACTGCATTTTCGAATTCATCTATTTTTCACGCCCGGACTCGTTTGTTTTCGGCAGTAATGTTGACAAAGTAAGACGCCGTCTCGGACGACGTCTCGCACAGGAACATCCTGTTGATGGAGCAGATCTTGTCATTGGTGTTCCCGACTCTGCAACCACCGCAGCGCTTGGTTTCTCTGAGGCATCCAGAGTACGTTTTGATATCGGCCTTATTCGTAACCATTATGTCGGACGCACCTTTATTCATCCTGCACAGTCAGATCGTGATTTCGGTGTCCGCCTCAAGTTTAATCCTGTCAAGGGTGTACTCAAGGGCAAAAAAGTGGTTATCGTTGATGACTCAATTGTACGCGGTACTACGATGAAAAAAATTATCCGTCTTATCCGTACAGCACAACCTGCGGAAATACATTTACGGATTTCATCACCGCCGATCATCTCCCCCTGTTTCTATGGAATTGATATGCCTACAAAAGGAGAACTGATTGCGAACGAGCAGACTATTGAGGAGATCAGGAACTATCTTGAAGTCGATTCTCTTGGCTACTTATCAATTGAAGGCACGCTCAGCGCTACACCAAATCCACAGGATTTCTGTTCTGCGTGTTTTAACGGAAAGTATCCTGTTGATGGAGCGAAATTCATTGAAGCTATGGATGCGGCTTCGAAGTGTAAGTAAGGTTCAGTTTAACGCCCACAATCAGGGATAAAACTGATTATTATTAATTAATTTAAAGTTCCGATTCTATTAAGAATCGGGACTTTTTTATTGGTAACCCAGGTAGCAAAAATATATTCGACGCACTTCCCGTTACGTTTAATCTATTTTTTGAACGATTTTCTTAATATCTCAATTTCCTTAATGCTCAAACCGGTTATATCACGAATATCAGCATTGGTCATCCCTTTTGCAATCATTTTTTCTGCTACTTCAAGCTTACCTTCAAGCTT
>CAYMGX010000025.1:28331-39098 GCA_964390065.1 uncultured Fibrobacter sp.
CTTCAAGCTTACCTTCAAGCTTGCCTTCAAGCTTGCCCTTATGCATTCCTTTGACCACACCTTCCTGAATCAGGGCTTCCGCAATTGTTGGCATAAAAACCTCCCCTGCTTTTATTAAGAAAGCTGCATATAATTTCTTTTCTTCCAAAGGATTCCTTGAAAAATTTATCGTGTGGATTGATAATGCTGTTTTGATTCATGCTTGTAAAATAGCTAACTTGCTTACTTTGAAGGATAAAAAAATGATGATTTATTATTATGCCTGAACCCTATGAAACACTGCAACTATTTTTATAGATGATATGAGTGCGTTTTTTAAGTGTAAGTTAAAATTAGTAATGACAGCTGCACGGTCAGGCGGTGCTCGCCGTTGGAATTTATCTCTTGTCAAAAAATTTTGTTGCAATCCGATTCTTCGTTTAACTTAACACCACAATAATCACTCTGTAAATCTACGTTATATACCATGTTCCGAATATGGACTAATCTTTTTTGTAGCTTCTTGATCTCTATTTACTTTTTTTATCCCAATAGTTACTTTTAAAGTAAGTAAATTTAACAACCGGCAAGCGGTTACGGTTTTAAAATCCGGGTTAAACGGATGTTCTGTGGTATTCAGGAAATCAAAACCATTATCTGCAAATTACCACCTGTCAATATGTAAGTTTTTCGAAGTTACATTTCTGTTAATCAAATAGAGTAGAGATGTTGACAAGTAAGTAATAATCAACCGGCAAATTTCCAGATTGAACATATTTTTTAGGCTCGTCAGGAGAAAACAAATGACAAAATGTAACACCTTTTTAGCCCTTTTACTATTTTCCCTGTGCCTCATATTGTTATTATCCAACTGCACTCCGGTTCCGATAGCCAGGAACTCCCCGATTCCGGAATCCACGATCACTCCAATCAATAAATTAACTGATTATCTTAACAATCCGGATTATCCACACGATTATTGGGAAACATCCACACCATCAGCCCAGGGGATGAATGAAGACTCATTGGAACATCTGGTGAAAGAAATCAATGATAGAAACTATTATATTCATAGCCTGCTGATCATTAAAAACGGAATTCTGGTATTTGAACGTTATAGCAATCCGTTCACACCGGATGCTATTCATTATTTGAATTCATCCACCAAAAGCATTGTCTCGGCACTGTTCGGCATCGCTATCAAGGATGGTTCTGTTCCGGGAATCAAAGACACTATGCTGAACTACTTTAGTGACATGTCTATAAATAATATGAGTCCTGAGAAAAAGAACATAACCATTGAAGACCTGCTGGATATGCGGAGCGGACTGGAATGGAATGAGGAAGAATTAATGACGAAATATTGGAACGCAGAAAACACCGTTCAGTACATTTTAGATAAACCAATGGTTACCACTCCCAACACAGTATGGCATTATAACAGCGGAAGCTCCCATCTTCTGTCTGCGATTATTACGAAAGCTACCGGCAAAACCGCTGCGGTTTACGCCAGAAACAAACTGTTTACCCCATTAGGCATATGCAACTACGCATGGGAAGCGGATAAACAAAAAATCAACCATGGAGGGCGTGGTCTTTTTCTTACTCCCCGGGATATGGCGAAATTTGGTTATCTCTATTTAAACAAAGGAAAATGGAAGAATGAGCAGATCGTTCCGGAGGACTGGGTAACCACATCTACAAGCATTCAAACGAGTACCAAATGGGGCGAAAAGTACGGTTACCATTGGTGGATACCGAGTAATGATCATTTCGCGTCTATGGGGGCTTTCGGACAAAATATGTACGTTTATCCGAAAAAAAATATCGTCATCGTTTATGCAGCAGGTCTGCCGTTTGAAACAGCAAGTGCAACATTGTATCAACTGAATAACAAATATATACTACCGGCAATTACTAATTAACCAGGCTCTTTTCTTGTCAACAGGTAGTAACGCGGAGGATGCATTTTTACGCCGTTTATTAACCTGAATTTCACGATCCACTTGTGGAATTAAGGTTTACAATCAGGGATAAAATCCGATTCCAATACTTATATTCAACGAATTTCCTGATTGGTGCCAATCCCTGCGATTCGATGGAGAATCAACGATTCTTTTGAATGATGGTCCAAAGCCACACTTTCCGCTTATGTATAGTCGTGACGACAGGTCATACGAGGCATAGATATGCGGAACAATTGATGATGACAACTCATATCCCTGAAATGATTTGTATTTGAGCCATATTGGATAGAATTTTTTAAAACCACCCAGCAGTTCAATCCCCAATGTCGTTTTTTTAAACCATGTTGTTGATACTTTAACATCCGGATCTATTGACCAGCTTCCCTGCTTTCCCTGAGAGTCCTTTATTTCAGGAAAACCCGCGACATAATAATTGTAATACAACTCTCCCCCATATCGTAACCGAAGTTTTTTATTCAGATCGCCTGAAAACCCCATACCTGATTTGAGAACAACATTTTTTGAACCAAGCCAGACACCGGTATTTGTTGCATAACCAAGAGGAAAAACGATTCCGATTCTGGGCTCAATACTTCCGATACGCATTCCGATATATGTAGTAAAGTCTCCAGCGGCAGCTTTACCTACCAGGGTGTCTCCCGGAACATTTACACCATTGACATTAACATAATCCTTTTTAGTCAATGTATAAAGAAGTGGAAATCCGGCAAACCCTTTAAATTTTCCATATGAAAAATAAGCATCAAATGACAGTTTATTATATGCGCTGAATACATCACGGTCTACAGGAAATGTCACCCATGAGCTTATACCGGTAGCAATGGGTCCAGTGTGAAAGGTGGCACTCAAGGCTGGCATACAAAAGATAAGTAAGAGGATAAAAATGAACATAGTTCGTTTCTGCAATTTAATGAACTGGTTAGTTACAATTCTAACAGAGCCAGATCCCATCGGGATCAAATAGTTACAGAATGCATTATAACAATCAAAACAGGCCGGGTCCCATAAGGGCCAAATAATTATAGCACATCATGCCAAAACAGATTTAAGATGTTAGAGTTCATGCTGTCTTTCCGGATATACCAGCAAAAACCACTTAACTGCTTATAATAATTTTAAAATAATATCTTCCACGATCATTTTTTATTTATAAAAAGTACCCTTGCGCCGGTGATGATTTTCTTTAAACGGTATTTTACCAGTCACTATACTCATCTCATCATAACCGGTACTTCGTTCCCAGATTACTTTTTTACCAGGAATCCATCAAGGTGCCTAATGCATGCAAATTTTTCAGGAATAATCCGTTTATTTCTTATTATTAGCAATGGTATAATTATACAATCATAAGGAATCAAAATGACTGTTGAAAACGAGATTGTAAAAACAGACAGAAACTATCGAAGAAAACTTTTTACCGGATACCTGATTGTACTTATAACGGGCATTTTAATCTGGAATTTTATTCGTCCACCATTTCTAAACTTTATTGAAAACTTACCTAATAAAGAACGAGTCGAAATAAAAGAATTAATTGTCCACTTGTTTTTATTTTCATTTATTCCGGTTGCAATTTATTTAATAACCGTTGGCCGCAAAATATGCAAATATAATGCGATACCATACCCTGGAATGAAAGTTATACGGGATACTGTTGTCATTACAGGCAGGAAAGCAAAACATCAGGGTAAAGGTTTGATAATTTTAGGAATAGCGGTCATTATACTACTTATAACCAGCATGATTTCCACTCATTTGATTATTCTGCGTTTCAAGCATTCTAAATTGTACCGCCCTTTTTTTATTGAAGTTCAATTTAACCCGGAATATCCAATTAAATACTGTAAACCCTGCTGACCTATTGGACAATCAGGGTTTAAAAGATGTTTACCTGTAGTGAATATCAGCAGGATCGACTCCAGCGCAAAACAAAATATTATTCAACCTTGACATCATATTTTTTAATTACAGCCGAACCTGTACCATCCCTGACTTCATTACCCAGTTCAAGATTTGCAATATAGTTATCTTTTGTTAATATCTTTTTACTGATAAGATAGTCGATAAAAAGATGAACGTTGAGAGTACCCTGTAAAAATGGTTTTCTTGCAACAATTGCTGTGTATGTCCATTTGTTGGAATTTACACCGGATTCATCACCATGATTGCTTTTATGGTAAACATCATAAACGATACCGTCAGCCTTGAATTTACCAACGTATCTCGCCCAGGTCCATGAATCGCCCGTTTTATTGTAATTCCAGATCATGATTTCCTGAGAAATATTTTCCTTTTTGCTGGGAAGCGCGGATAGTGCCCAGAACTCAAATGCCATATTGCATTTCCCTTTTGTCTGCAATTCGATATCAAAATCAACAGTCAGTTTTTTACTGCCGGCCAGAAAAGGAAATTCCGGATTGAGATTTGGATCTTCATTCCACGGAGAATCTCCATTCATCACTTCGGGATAGGAAAGAACCACATTCTTATCACCCTTCCAGTTCCACTTCCATCCGAAAAAATCATCACCTTTAATAATTGACTGAGTATAATCACCCGTCCTCGCGTCCTTGTTCCAGACATTGTTAACAACCCTGTGCTGGTCATTTACAATAAATGATTCCCAGTCGTTAGAATACTCGGAAACCTCAGCACCCGAAATTGACTTAGATAGCAGAACGGCAACAGATGCGGCAACTATTCTGATTAAATAATAATTTCTCTTCACAATATCTCCTTTTTGGCAGCATATTCTAAATAGTTTACAGTGCAATAATATACTCTATAGCATCAATACATTTACCAGCTTCTTGCAAAAAACAGCTGACAAGCCGTTTGTAAATATTTACTGTGGTTAAAAATGTCACTATGGCTTATTAGTCCTTTAGTTGCATTCAGTAAATACAGACACTGTTATCACTGCATCTTCACAGGAAGATGTAGTGATAACAGTGTCTGCGGAGTCATCATAATTGCTGACTTAGCAGTCTCGGCCGGATTTTCAGGTCGACGAGTTTAAGTTCATGAGTGCTGGAGGTGGTGCTGTCAGTAGCATGTACCTCACAACTGCCTGCAGGCCAGGTGGCAAGTCCAATATCGACCAGTTCCTGGATCACACTCTCATCGTATGTGAGTTTTAGAATGTTTGAACCAGTCGATGGCCCGGTGAATTCGAAAGGATCATTACCACTGGACATTATGTGTACTGCACCAAGAAGTGTCTGATTATAGTTGTAGAATTTAACAGCTTCCCCACCATTTCCATCAACATAAAAATAACCGCGCAATGTTCCGGTCCATCCACAAGGAGATATCTGAGAACCGTTTCCAATATAGAATATTGAAACACATCCCGGACCGGTTCCACTGTTATAAATATACCTGTTTTCCGGAGGGTTCCAGTATGACGCGGTGTTATGGAACAGCCAGATTACTTTGTAATTGAATGTTCCAGGGTTTGCGTCCCATTGAGGAGAACCGGTATTGGCATTGATGACAAGATAGCCGTTCCAGAGTTTCGATGGGTTGTTCTGATAGTAGGTATTCATCTTTTCTGCAGTAAGCACTGCATAGCCGGTTCCGAAAACCTCTGTATAGGTTCGTATGTACGTGGAGGGAATTTTACTGATGTCTATTGTTACGCCGGTTTCGTTTCCAGGACAGATACCGACACGTGGCCCGATATCACTGATAGCCCCTCCATTAGAGACCACTGTACTACCACTAACACGTGATGATGAGAAGGAACCTGAGTGCAGAAAAGTACAGCCCGATTGCATAGAAATCTGGGCAAACCCACTGGATGTACTGTTCGAATAAACACTATCTCCATTAACTATCAGGTTCACATTAAGACCTGCATTCCTTTCAAAACCGGCTCTTCCAGTTACGGTGGATATACGATTCTGGAATGTAACGCCAGACTGTAAATAGGCATTACCATTTACAAGTAATTTTTTCTGGATAGTGGTTAAACCCGATAGACTGGTACCGGTTTTCAGATTGCCATTGATTGTTACATCATGGTTATCGTTTTGCATGTTAAAAGAACCGCCAAAATAAACATTCCCTGTGATGGTTGCCGGGAAGTTGAAACTTTCACCATCCTTTGCAATGAATAAAACATACCTGCCTTTGAGAACGGTGGTTGTCTTCACCGGAGGAGCAACAACTTCGATTCCGTCAAGTTTATACAAAGCAGTAGCCTTTTTTTTAGCACCGAATTTCCCGTACCCTATGCCTTCAACAGAAAGTAGTGCTGAGGTACTATCAAAACTGATAATCTTCGTGCTGTAACTGGATGTACCACTTCCGCTGTTGAGTTCATAACGTACTTCTGTTTCGGATGCTGCCACCGATGGGTTACAAATCCACTTGTACTTATTGTCCTTTGTAAATGCCTTCAGAATAGCAAGTGCCGTATCGGGATTGTTCATCATTTGTCCTTCACAGGCTTTCAGAGCGGCTTCTGCGGCCCTGGATGTTGATCGCATACTGGAATAATTGAAGCCACCACCCATATCCTTGCGGGACAGGAAAAGCATTGCTGTTCCTGCCATAGTGATAATTAACAACACTACCAATGCATATACAACAGCAAATCCCCGTTCGTCACTCTTCCTGTACATCATAGTTGTTTTCTCCGCTTGTATTAAAACAGCCCATTATTTGGTACTTCAATAATTTCTGTGTAATGCCTGCAAGTGTATCCTTCAGGTCTCTGCACCGATACATTGGCGATCTGTATACTGGAAGATTCCCTGTTTCCCGTTTTGCCGCTGGTTTGGGTCAGGATATGTATTTTAATAGCGCGAACCAGTTTTTTATATGCTGTCGAATCCGGACTACCTTCCGTAAACCTGTTTACCCAGGTGTAGCAGGAGTCTTGGGCTGTTCTCGCTACAACAGCATTGATGTTGAGTACTCCGGCACCACTTGCGCCATAACGTAATCGCATATCAGCCGTGCCAGAAACTGAATCGTTAACTAGTATCACCTGAGTACCGGTTACCGGTTTGAATTTTTCATATCCATACACTGATGTACCGTCTGCGAACTCAAATCGCAATGAGTCAAGTTTATCAGGAAATCCTCCGGACGACGAGATCTGAAAGAGTATTGAATACTTTCGGTTTTTTACAACCGGTTTCTGGCTGACATATTTGATATATCCTTTTGCTGCAGCGGTGAATGAAAGCGCAAGCGGGGAATTCAGCGATTTGGCTGGTGATGTGCCACTTTCATTAACAAGTGTCCAGTTACTACTATTTGTCAGGCTATCACTGAACAGGGTAGTACCTATTCCGTAAATGCCATATTCAAACTGCAATGCCAGTATGTTTGTCGCAATAACACTGCTGGTACTATTTCCCGTGCTTTTAAGGACACGTTTAAGGTTTGTATTTTCAAGATAATATGTAATAGTGTCAACACCGGCAGAATCACCGGTAGCACTAAGGCGCGCCATGAGTAGTGTCAGGGTGTCGCCATACGTGTCATTTTGCGATTCGGAATGTATAAATGATGACAGGTCTGTTGAACTGACAAATGTACCGGATGCGGTATCTTTTATAAGAGTATCACCCGCTGAACGGAAAAAGATCTTCAGCCCTGTATTTCTAACCTCTCTTGTCATTAAACCGAGAATATCACGGGCGTCAGTCTGCTGCCGTATGAGCTGCTTCCCGGTACTGTAATTCTTAATAAACGAGTTGAACTGTCGTCCGAGTAAAAGCGACACAATCGCAAACAATACCAGGTAAACTAAAAGTTCAATCAAGGTAACACCTTTTTGATTCAATTAATAGCTCCTGATAGAGTAACAGAACTGGTTTTACCGCCTACCAAGTAATAAACCGTAACACTTGCACGTTTGATCGTGTTAACGGCATCGATTGTCCACGTGCGGCTTAAAGTGATATCGTCAATGGAAATCGTTTCAGGACTTGATGATGCAACAGGAAACGCCTTTGTTGACAAATCAAAAATTTTTTCTTCAGCAGCAAGATAAGCGATATCTTTGGCCCTGGTGTCGCTCATTATATTAAGAGAGCTACGTGAAAAGCTTATTGTCAGTGCAGTAATAATCGTAATAATTACCAGGGTAATAAGTATTTCAACAATCGATGAGCCGGTACTGCACTTTAAAGAGTTTTCCATGATTTGGTCGTCCCAATCCATTTTTTGAGTTCTATCGATTCAATTCCACTGTTAATGCCTATGAAATAATAGTTGTCTTTTAGCCGGGGATTATATAGATAAATGCCACCCCGACAGTACTCCCCGCGAGAATTGGGAACGACTTTAATCGAGTCCATCCATTCCCCTTGCACTCCGTTTACTATTACAGGATTAGCATCCTTCCACCAACCGTCATCATACGGCTCTGCCAGATTGTTATCAATACGTCCGATTACCACCGGAGCCTTGATTTGATACACTGTGAGATGCTGGTATTTAAGGTTTTCATCCTGGGAAGTATCGACACTAACCGTACATTGCATTGCAGTTGTGTTGAATTTGACCCGAACCAGGCCATCATATTTGAAACATAGTGAGCGCATGCTGCGCAGTTCGATATACAGATTGTTAGCTTCTTTTTCAAGTTCATTACCGGCCACGATGCTCTCGTATTTTACAATAGAAAAAGCGGCTGTGATCCCGAGGATAGCAGTGACGATTGCAACTTCCAGAAGAGTGACCCCGTACTTGTTTCCCATTGCTTCACCTTATATAACTGACATTCTTTTGATTTTATGGGTATTTAGGGAAAAATTCAATAGGACAATTCATGATGGTTTATAACATATTGAAATGTAACTTATTAGTATTTCACATTTTTTAATAACAGAAAGTCCTGCCACTTGAAATCATCATTCTTTTCCAGGGAACAGAAGTGTAAACAATATCTGCGACAGTGATCTTTTGTCCCGGGAAAATGCACCAATAATGAAATACTTACCATTTAAGCTATGTTATCGTTTATTTTACGATGGTAAATTGGGGACATTCACTTATTACAACAATCATTCATTCTATCAGAATTGTAGATAGGATGCATATAAGGAGGGGAGCTTATAATGCAAATTAAAAAATTTGTCGTTATGCTTACTTTGGGAGCTGCGCTTACTACATCTGCGCAGGAGATCAATCTGGGTGGAACAGTAAAAGACGCCACCGGAGCTGCGATTGAGAATGCAATCGTTACACTCGCATCCAATACATCACTGAAAGATACCACTGATGCACAGGGTAAATTTCTAATTTCCACAGCCACAGCAGTACGCGGTGGATTCAAAGCTGGAATTTCCAGCAATGTTTTCAGTAATATAGGATTTAAAGGAACCACACTCAGGTTTTCCACTATTGTGCCGGCGGGAAGTGGTATAGTTACACTTTTTTCCGGAAGTGGAAAAAGAGTATTTGCTATTTCTCTTGGTAAGATGGAGCCTGGGGTACAGACCTGTGTAATTCCTCAACTTGCTCCCGGATTATATCTGATGGATATTTCTGTCGACAACAACACTATCACACGCAGACTGGTAAATACAGGTAAAGAAATCATAGTGGATGAACAGATCTCCGGTTCTGCAACTACCTCGCGGATCAAGCAGGGTGCATTAGCAGCATTACCCGACACGCTGATGGTCAAAAAAGGGGGGTTCGTTACTGCAAAGCACCAGGTTGACACATATGAAAAGTCTGATATCACCATTACCATGACTGCTGAAGTCATCGCTGATAAGGATAACCTTTTTGGATCCATTCTCGGTAAAACAGAAGCGGAAATTGATGCAAAGCTTGATGAAGCGTTTCAGCAATTGTTTTATGGCGATCCAAACAACGAAGCGATCTACTATCCAAGCGGTTCAGAAGCTTACATATTTGACGTGGCCAGTGGAGATGTTCGTTCGGAAGGTATGTCGTATGGCATGATGATCGCTGCACAGCTTGATAAAAAATCAGAATTCGATAAAATCTGGTCATGGACAAAACGGGTAATGGGAAGTGGCCAGGCAAAAACATTCGGTTGGAAGGCTAGTACTGGCGGACAGCTCCAAGATCCGGGTTCAGCACCTGATGGTGAAGAATATATTGCAGCAGCGCTTATTATTGCAGGAAAACGCTGGAACAACAGCAATTATACAACAGAAGCTAAAAGTGTTTGCGGTGCTATGAAGTCATTTTTCAATAACGGGATTATCAAGTTTGTCCCGAGTGCCAATTATAATGACCCATCATACATATTACCAGCCTTCTATGAGGTATTCGCAGAAGTCGATAACGGAAACCAGGCCTTCTGGAAGGATGCCGCAACCAAAGGACGCAGCTTTTTCCAGAAAGTCTGCCACCCGACAACAATGTTAGGACCATATCTGGCAAATTTTGATGGTAGTCAATACACCCAGACCGTTAACAATACACCTGGAAATATCTACCGGGATGACTGCTGGCGTATTTGTCTTAACATCATGATGGATTGGCGTTTTTACAAAGCAGATGCGTGGCAGCAAACAACATTTGCTCCGAAGCATGCAGCTTTCATGAAAAGCAAACACAAAGTCAGATATCCTGAAAAAATGAATCTTGACGGATCAATTTATGGTGGCGCTGACCATCCTGAGCCCTGCAAAGGCCTCGTCGCTCCGCTTGGTATGCTTGCGGTCGCTGTCCCAGACGACGAAAATGCCCAGTTTTTTGTACAAACACTTTGGGATATGGAAATTCCATCCGGTCAGTATCGTTATTATGATGGTCTGCTGTACATGATGTCTATGATACATGCAAGTGGAAGATTCAC
>CAYMGX010000026.1:0-36760 GCA_964390065.1 uncultured Fibrobacter sp.
AATATGGATGGGAATAATTCGATAATTTAGACTGGTTTAATTTGAGAATCTACAGTTATCGAATGAGCTCAAACCTAGGTTATATGTAATTGCTTGTAATTCTTTAAACCCTTTTAAAAATAGCTCATTATTATCTTTATTATAACATTTGCATTGTTCGCTTGTAATTTTTGGGTATCTTTCAAACAATAATTTACAGTACATCCCGCAACTTTTTAATAAATTATAAATAGTGTGGTCATTTGCGGGCAATTTAATTTTATTATATTCATATAGACGTTTTCGAATGAGTATTATTTGTCTTGTAATTCTAAAGTCATACAATCTACATAAAACAGTGAGAAATCCAAAAAAAATTGATAAAATTATACATAATAGAGAAGCACCAAAAGAAATCATATTCAAATCAATATTTGTAATAGTTATTGTAATATCATTTACATTCGATTCCTTTGCGAGAAATGCAATAAAGGCGATGCTAATTGTAAGAAACAAATTATTAGCGAAAGAAAATTGATCTATATATACTGCAGACCACCGGTTATGTCTTTCTAAATATTTATCTGATTCTTGATTTTCCATTTAAATTCCTTCACTGTTTCAATTCAATTATTTAAAAAAATCCCACCGTCTCCATCATAAAAAATTTCATAGTCAGCATCTCTGGTTTGACTCAATCAAACGACTATCAGACTACAACAAATATAGCATCAAGTCGCTGAGCATGTCGACAATGTTTTACTGGAAAAATACGAGGCGAGGATTTTGGGGTAGGAAAAGTAGCCAGTAGCCAATATTAGCACGAATACTGGCCTGTAGGGCCATCCATTATTGTAGAAATAGTGATACCCAAAATGCTCTTATTCCCTGGAGGGCAATCATTATATAAAGCCGGTGTTTAACTCAGTTGACTGCTCAAATTGTTTTAGCGGTTGTCAACAAACAACATCTATTGCGCAACAAGACAATAATGTTTCCTCTACAAGGAAACTGGATATACAGGGTAACTCTTTTACTACAATAATAAATGCTCTACAAGCATTTATTGATGACTCATACAACATGCCGTTGAATATTTGAATAACCACAGATCCAGCCATTTTGTATTTTTCGAAATACTATTATCGGATCTGTATCGAAAGCATCTTTAGAAAAAACATGAGTACTTCTTATACCAGTCTCAATCAACTTTTTAAAATACACCCATCATGGCGTCTCCTGAGAGCTGAGAATGCGCCGCTTATCATCTCCTTTCTCGATAAAGTTTTTGTCCAGCCGAACGTGCGGTTTATGACTCAGGCAGATCTGGTTTCCAAGCTTGATGACATCCTTTATCAGCTTCGGATCAGCGAGGGGGTGGAGTATTTTCCACGAACTGCACAGGCGTATCTGGATGACTGGGCACAGAACGAAAAAGGATGGCTGCGTAAGTATTATCCGGTTGGTTCTGATGAACCTCATTTTGACCTCACACCCTCAACAGAAAAAGTACTAACCTGGGTGGAAAGTCTGACCGGCAGATCGTTTATCGGAACAGAATCCCGGCTGCTTACCATTTTTGAACTGCTTAAACAGATGGTCCTCGGTACCGAAACCGATGCAGAAACACGTATTGCGGAACTTGAAAAACGTAAATCCGACCTTGATACCGAAATTGAGGCAATTAAAAGCGGTAATATGGTACTCATGGATGAAACATCGATTCGCGACCGCTTTATGCAGTTCAGTACTATGGCTCGTGAACTTCTAAGTGATTTCAGAGCGGTTGAACACAATTTCCGTCAGCTTGACAGTCAGGTACGTGAAAAAATTGCCACCTGGGATGGAACCAAAGGCGCGCTGCTTGAACAGATTTTTGGCGACCGTGATGTCATAGTGGACTCCGATCAGGGGAGAAGTTTTAAAGCATTCTTTGATTTTCTGATGTCATCCAGCAGTCAGGAGGAGTTTACATCACTACTGGATAAGGTTTTTTCAATGGATGCGCTTACGGCGTTTACACAAGACCGCAGACTGCGTCGTATCCATTTTGACTGGCTTGAAGCCGGAGAGCATACACAGCGAACTGTTGCCAGTTTATCGCAGCAGCTGCGCCGTTACCTTGACAATCAGGCATACCTTGAAAATAAACGGATCATGGAAATTCTGGACAACATTGCTCAGGGGGCATTACAGGTCAAAGAAAATATGCCAAAGGGGAATTTTATGACCGTTGATGAGCCTGCTCCTGATATTCATCTGCCAATGGAACGTCCGCTCTACACTCCCCCACTAAAAGTAACGATTGATTCGATAGTCCAGGAAGCAGTTGAAGAGGGTATTGATCTTCAGGCCCTTTACGATCAGGTATATGTTGACAAAAAAGTACTTTACGCACACATACTAAAAGAGCTGCAATCACATAGTCAGGTAACCCTGAGTGCAGTCATCGAAAAGCATCCCCTTTCGAAAGGGCTGGCGGAACTGGTCACCTATCTTGCAATTGCAAGCGAGAACCGGTTTACCATCTTTAATGATCTTCACAGTGAAGAGATCCGGTGGCTTGACAGTAACGGTATCGAGAAAAAGGCACATTTACCACAAGTGATATTTAACAGGAATAATCATGGCTGAGATTGAAACGACAGACGCAAACAATAGTTTTTCGGTAGTTCTGATCACACTTTTAAAAGGTGTCGTTTATGCTGACGAAAATGTCAGACTCTGGCAGCATCTTCTGTCACTGCAGGCTCGTATACGGGATTATGTCAAAGAGATCGGCCTGGAACTAATCGTCGTTGAAGACGAAGGTTTCGCATGGCTTCAGACATTATCATCTAATGAAAATGCCCCTGAATTACCACGCTTAGTAATGAAACGGCAGTTGTCCTATCCAGTCAGCCTTTTGATCGCATTATTACGGCGTAAACTTGTCGAACATGATGCAACCAGTGGCGAAATCCGTCTTATTCTCAGCAGGGATGAGATCGTTGAGATGATGAGGACGTTTCTCTCAACAGGATCGAACGAAGCGCGGCTTGTCGATCAGATTGACATGTATATCAACAAAGTTATCGAACTCGGGTTTGTGCGTCGTTTACGCACCGAAAATAACAACATCGAAGTCCGCCGGTTGCTCAAAGCCTTCGTTGATGCACAATGGCTCAATGATTTTGATACACGGTTACAAGCGTACCAGTCCTCTGAACTGACCGGTGCACCGAGCGGGAAAGAGGACTAACTATGGATGATCAGTTGACATTCGGGTTTGATACCAATGATGAACTTGCCGGATTTCGCCTTGCACGTGTGGAAGTATACAACTGGGGAACCTTCCATGAAAAGGTGTGGTCGCTGACACCACAAGGTCAGAATGCACTGCTTACCGGTGATATCGGATCAGGTAAATCTACACTTGTTGATGCAATAACCACGCTCCTTGTTCCCGCTCACCGGATCTCCTATAACAAAGCAGCTGGTGCAGAAAGTAAAGAGCGGTCGCTACGATCCTATGTGCAGGGATATTACAAATCGGAGCGTACTGATGGCGGCTATGGGGCAAAACCGGTTGCTTTACGTGATCAGAACTGCTACTCGGTTATTCTTGGTGTTTTTAAAAACACCGGGTATGTTCAAACGGTAACGCTCGCTCAGGTATTCTGGCAGAAAGAACTTCAGGGGCAGCCAAACCGTTTTTTTATTGTTGCAGATGGCGAGTTAAATATTTCGGAACACTTTTCCAATTTTGGAAGCGATATTAAAAATCTTAAAAAGAAGTTAAAGAACGTAGCCTTTATTGATGATGTCTTCGAGAGCTTTCCTCCTTACTGTGCATCATTCAGAAGACGATTCGGTATCGAGAATGAACAGGCGATGGAGCTGTTTCATCAGACAGTTTCCATGAAATCCGTTGGCAATCTTACCGATTTTGTCCGTTCACACATGCTTGAACCGTTCGAAATCGAACCCAGAATTGCAGCATTAATCACTCATTTTGATGATCTCAGCCGGGCCCATGATGCTGTTTTAAAAGCAAAACGTCAGGTTGAACTTCTTCATCCGATCAGTTCAGATCTCGATAAACATGTATCAGTCTCATCGCAGAAAAGTAACCTTTTAGGTTGCCGGGACAGTTTACGTATCTATTTTTCAATGATAAAAGCGGGGCTCCTGGAAAAACGAATCGGGAATCTCAGTGAAGATCATTGTCGCTTGATAGCACGAATAGATCAGTTAAAGGAGCAACACACACTCCACCATGGCGAAAGAGACCGTCTTCGTCAGGCAATCGCGGAAAACGGTGGCGACCGCCTTGAAAGACTCAAATCTGATATCCAGACACTTACAGAGAAGAAAACATCACGATTGCAGAAATCTGAAGCGTATCTGTCGCTTCTGGAGCAACTGGAATTACCGGTATCCATCACTCTGGAATCATTTGTAAATAATCAGCACTATGCATCAGAGCAATTGACAGAATTTGAGCAGAAAGAAGCAGATCTTCAAAACAGACGCACGGAAACGGAAGTAGCACTTCGAACACATCGGGATAAACACAGTGAAATTGTCAATGAACTGGAATCCCTTAAAACACGCAGAAGTAACATCGAGTCAAAGCAGATCGAGATACGAAAAAGTATGTGTGCTGCGCTTGATATAGGCGATGATAAAGTACCATTTGTCGGGGAACTGTTGCAAGTACGTCCCGAGGATGCTCAATGGGAAGGTGCTATTGAGCGGTTGCTTCGGAATTTCGGTTTGTCATTGCTTGTCCCGGAACGTCTTTACTCTAAGGTAACTGACTGGGTTGAAAAAACAAATCTTCGCGGCCGTATTGTTTACTTTAAGGTACCGGATAAACAGCAGGATAATGAAACGGTAAATTTACATTCAGATTCACTGGTGTATAAACTATCGATCAAACCGGAAAGTGAGTTTTATACCTGGGTTGAAATGGAAATCCGCAGACGATTTGATTATGTTTGCTGTTTGACAATGGATCATTTTCGCCGTGAAAAGCAGGCCATCACTCTTTCGGGACAGATCAAGGGCACAGGCAATCGTCATGAGAAGGATGATCGCCACGACCTTCACGACCGCAGCAGATTCATTCTTGGATGGAGTAATGAAGCGAAAATCAAGCTGCTTGACAAGCAAAGAGCTGTTCTGGAAAAAGAGATTCAGCTGATTGCATTGGCGATTAGCTCGCTCGATGACGAAAGAAAAAAATACGACAAAGAAAAGACCCTGTTTGTC
The DNA here is from genome assembly GCA_964390065.1 of uncultured Fibrobacter sp. Lineage (GTDB taxonomy): Bacteria > Fibrobacterota > Chitinivibrionia > Chitinivibrionales > Chitinispirillaceae > JAAZBG01. The sequence goes on from CAYMGX010000026.1 coordinate 5,236, forward strand.
AAGCTTCAGGGATATTCCAGATTTGATGAAATTGACTGGCAACCGGTCGCACTTCAGATTGATGAACTGGAACGTGAACGAAAAGAGATTGAAAATACTTCCGATATTCTCAAGACGCTTCAGCTACAACTGGTGCAATTGGAAACGGTGATAAAAGAAAAAGATGTCATGCTTGACAAAGAGAAGGACGAGAAGTCGAAGAATGAGGAAAAACAGAATCAGGCACAGGATCTTTTAAAGCAATGTCAGGAGTTGTTAAGTGATGAAGCCCGGCAAAAAGTAGATCCATTATTTGATCAGCTTAACGACATGCGAAACGAGGTTCTCGCGGATCGTCAACTGACCGTGGAATCAATTGATAACCGGCAGACTGAGATGCGGGAATGGTTGCAGAAGAAAATTGACAATGAAGACAAACGGCTTAAAACACTTGAAGAGCGTATTATTAAAAATATGGAAGGGTACCGCAGGGACTTCGTTGCAGAGACAAATGAGGTTGACGCAAAAATTGAATCCGGACCGGAATTTAAAAAAATGCTTGAGCAGCTCAAAGCTGATGATCTGCCTAAGTTTGAATCACGATTTAAAGCACTTCTTAATGAAAATACCATCCGGGAAATTGCAAATTTTCAGTCGCAGCTTAACAGGGAACGTCAGGATATTAAAGAGCGCATTGACAGAATAAATCAATCCCTGGCAGGTATCGAATATAACCGGGGACGATATATTGTTCTGGAGGATCAGGTAACAACCGATATTGAAATAAGAGATTTCCAGCAATCGCTTAGAGCCTGCACGGAAGGGAGTCTCACCGGTTCGGAGGAGGAACAATATGCAGAAAGTAAGTTTCTCCAGGTCAAGACTATTATTGACCGTTTCCGCGGCCGTGAGGGATCGACGGATGTTGACAAACGCTGGACTCTGAAAGTCACCGACGTTCGCAACTGGTTTGTATTTACAGCATCGGAGCGTTGGATCGAGGATGACACAGAATATGAGCACTATACCGATTCAGCTGGAAAATCTGGCGGACAGAAAGAGAAACTCGCCTATACGGTGCTTGCAGCAAGTCTTGCGTATCAATTCGGCCTTGAATGGGGAGAGATTCGCTCACGCAGTTTTCGGTTTGTCGTCATCGATGAAGCGTTCGGCCGCGGTTCCGATGAGTCAACGAGGTTCGGTCTGGAGCTGTTTAAAAAACTCAACCTGCAACTGCTGATTGTTACTCCTTTGCAGAAGATACATATCATCGAACCTTATGTGTCAAGTGTTGGGTTTGTGTATAATCCCGAAGGACGGGAGTCTCTTTTACGCAATCTCACGATTGAAGAGTACAGAGCAGAAAAAGAAGCACAAGTGCGATGACTAACGCTAATACAAAATGGACAACCTTATCCCAGGTTAAATCATCACTCCTGAAAAAATGGGATCGTGGTCTTTTTTTACGGGATTTTCTTGAATCCGAAAATCTTTTTCCTTTCAAGGTTCCACTACGGGTTCCGGGTGCAGGCGAGTTGAGCAAATTGTATGAACGTGCACGCGATTGGGTTCAGCAATTTGTAGATGCTGACAAAACGCAACTGTTCCAGATTGAATGGCAAGATGTAAACAACAGAATTCTGGGTCAGAACCTTCTTCCGGTTGCGGTTGTGTTTGATTCGAAAGAAAACCTGCTGCGATATATCAATAAAGGGTCAGAATTTAAGCTGTTTACACAATCGGTATGGGAAGTGCTCGCTGTGTTTCCGGAATTGAAAGACTGGATTTTAAAACAACCGTTTGCACTTATCGAACATTCGTCCGATTTAAAAAGGTTGCTCAAAATTACAGCATGGATGAAAGCCGCACCGAAACCGGGTATTTATTTACGACAGCTGAGTCTGCCTGATATCGACACCAAATTTATTGAACAGCACAAAAAACTATTGACAGAGTGGTTTGATAGCACACTTGATCCATCAGTAATAGACCAAACAGCAACGGGAGCAAAAGGGTTTGAACGTCGGTTTGGATTTCGTGAAAAGCCCATACTGATACGATTCAGAATTCTTGACAGTAGAAAATATATAAGCGGACTTTCCGAGCTCACACTCAGAGCCGACGAGTTCTGCTCGCTGAATCTGGATATTGATACTGTATTTGTCACCGAGAATGATATCAACGGACTTGCATTTCCAATAGTTGAAAACGCGATTATTCTTTTCGGTCGCGGGTACGGGTTTGACCATTTGCAAAACGCTCACTGGCTCAAGAATAAAAAGATCCTCTATTGGGGAGATATCGATACTCATGGATTTGCGATACTCAGTCAGTTTAGAAAACATTTTCCATCTGTTCAGTCATTTCTGATGAATCGAGATACATTGCTTTCTTTCAGGCAGTGCTGGGTAAGGGAATTAACGCCGTCTGTTGCACATTTAAAAAACTTAACAGAAGAGGAACATACACTATACAACGATTTGCGGGAAAATGTGCTGGGAGAATCGGTCAGGATGGAGCAGGAGTTTATTCCGTTTGATTATGTTGAGAGGTATCTTGCGCGGGGAATTGTGACATAATCAATTCGCAAGAATTGTAAGGTCTCCGGACGCACGGAAATACAGCAATTGTAAAATAATTTTACCAGCTTAATAATAATTTAATAATGTTTCCCCTACACGGAAACAGGATACATTGGGTAACTCTTTTGCTACAATAATAAATGCTCTACAAGCATTTATTTAAACGACAGCAGCATGCTTGCGCGGTTCTTCTCTACAAATTCTCCACCAGCAAACTATTGACTTTCTCCAGAAAGTACACTATTTTAATACTTACTGGAGGTACTATGGTAATTGATAATCAATTTTTGATGCAGGACTTGGCAGAATATCGGTCACCTAAGGCGCGCCTGACCCGGATGATACGCAATCGCGAGATTATTCAGGTTCGACGTGGTGTATTTATATATCCGAACGATACGTCCATTTCATTAAAAAGCCTTGCTGCGGTAATCTACGGTCCATCATATATTTCCTTTGAATACGCATTATCGTATTATGGACTTATCCCTGAACGTTCTGCAGTAATTACCTGTGCAATATATAATAAAAACAAGAATCGTATTTTTCGTACACCATTAGGGGAATTTCATTACCACTACCTTCCGGAACAGGTTTATCCATATGATATACTGCATAAAAACGAATTCGGTCAGGGTTACCTTATTGCCAGTCCGGAGAAAGCATTGTGCGATACGCTTTACAAAATTAGAGATGTTACCACACTGCATGAATTAAAGGTCCTTTTACAGGATGATTTACGGATTGACACTGAAATGCTGTACAAGCTTGACATAAAAAGTATAATATTTCTTGCCCCGTTATACCGGAAAAAAATTATTACCACACTTTTAAACCTTCTTGAAACAGAGTATTCAAATGCATAGTGCCATTAAAAACATGCACGCACGGTATTCCTGTACAACACTTGACGATCACAAAAATGCGTTAGTGGAAATCATTCAGGAAATTGCTTTATCAGGTCTGTACCGGGCGGGTTTTTTCTCACATGCCGCTTTTTATGGCGGCACAGCATTACGGATTTTTTATAAACTTGACAGATTCTCAGAAGATCTTGATTTCTCCCTGTTACAACCGGACCCGACATTTACACTTAAGGAATATGCACAAAGTGTAAAGAACGAGCTTGGAGCTTACGGCCTGGAAATGAGCGTTGACGAAAAAACAAAAGCACATGAAACTGCAATCAGATCTGCGTTTATTAAGGGAGATACGCTTATTCATCTTATCAAAATAAAAGCTGCAGACCCATCAATTCTCCCTTCAGGGAATCAGGAACTGCTCAAAATAAAACTGGAGGTTGACACGAATCCTCCACCAGCAGCAGAATTTGAGGTCAAATATATTCTTACACCTACACCATTCTCCGTCCGCCTCTATACGCCATCATCACTCTTTGCAGGAAAGGTGCATGCACTCCTTTGTCGTTCATGGAAAACAAGAGTTAAAGGGCGTGATTTTTACGACTATGTATGGTATCTATCGCAATCAATACCGGTTAATTTAAACCATCTGGCACAGCGGATGATTCAAACCGGCCATTTAGCATCAGGTGAACTCTTAACAGTTGAACTACTCAAAAAAAAGTTGATAGATCGATTTAACAATGTAGATTTTGAGCAGGCAAAACATGACATTACCCCATTTATTAAAAATACAGGAACTTTGGAAATTTGGAGTGCAGATTTCTTTTCAACCATTACAAAAGATTCACTCACTGTTATTCACCAGAACAAGCAGGCACAGTGACCCATCATACTTTTTTGCAGTGATTCCAGCAGAACATTAAACATCTCCGGAAAGTACACCAAAACGATACTTGCCGGAGATAAATCGACACTACTTCCGACCCAACACCGGCCCTAATGCATCAAGTACAGACGAAACCGATGTATAAGAATCTATCGAATAATACTGATACCACCCGCAATTTCGATCACAGTTTTTCATCATCAACCGGCGGTTTTTCGCTTCATCTGTCCGAAGCCACTGTGAAAGATCGATGGTACGCAGATCAGGGCCCTTTTTGTCAAGAATGTGACACGGATAATACAAGTATCCGTCAGGAGCAATGATCACTGATGCTGCACTGCACTTATGATTTCGAAATGCCTTGAAATAGCCTTGTGGTGTATGAATCGTGTTTGGATATTTCTTTCGCAGTTCCGGCAGCAGTTTTTCCATCTTGTCTATATCAGGAAAGCAGTCTTCTGTTTTGTCCATATGCACTGCGGGTATTACCACAATGTTAGATCTTGCTTCATAGCATTTCTTTACCTTCCACTCCAGTTCCTTTATGGTATCACTTGTGACAACGGTCTGGACAGAAACATGTGTCGGAAGTTTTGCAAGCTCGGGAAGATAATCAAAAAGGGCAAGATTGTCATGGCCTTCATCCATTGACACATGAAGAAAGTCAATATACTTCGCATACTCCTGCATCGGATATTCTTTTATATTCTTGACGCTTGTTGTAAAGAGCAGATAGAATTTACAGGTGCGGGCATATTTAAGCAACTCCCCGATATCATCACGAAGCAGCGGCTCGCCACCTTCAAAACTTGTCATTAACACCGGTGAACGTGACAAATTGTCAAGTATCGCCTTGATCTCATCGGTGGACATATCCTTAACGGGATTCTTCTTGACATTACAGAACGGGCATCCGAAATGGCACCGTGATGTCAGCTTAAATGATGCATAGAATGGATACATCGCTTTACGGTTCATCGCATTGGAAATCAGTCCGCGAACGGTTGGGATATATGAACCAATAGGTAATATTCGCATTATTTCTCCAGAAAATGTGCTCACATTCATGCAAAAAAGATAGACCGTTACATGAACTGCTTTTTATCAAAAATCAGTGCTGTTCCTGAATAAATTACGTTCTGCAATCCAGTTTTGCCAAAGAAAGTACTGTCTGGCAGAAACAACCTTTTTTATCATTTATCCGGGAATTTGGGATTTTGTTTTTATGTATTCATCAATTACCGGAAGATCTGCGGGTGCCCACGTTAACGTGTGCAGTTCCTTTGAAGATATATAGCAAAGTACATCATGTTCGTGAGCGATTGGCTTACCGGTTTTTATTGTGCAGATAAAAGGAATTAGTTCAATATTTATCCAGGGATAGGAATAAAAAACAGACTGTAATCGCAAACCGCAGTCTATTTCAATACCAAGCTCCTCCCGAATTTCGCGCTTTAACGCATCAGCCGGAAGTTCCCCGCTATCCACTTTTCCTCCGGGAAACTCCCACAGCCCCGCGTTAGTTGTTTCACTCCCCCGTTTTGCTGCTAAAACTTTATCACCCTGCTCGATAATTGCACATACAACAGGAACATCTTTTTTTTCTATCACCACATTTCCTTAGTGTAGTTAAATACTTCTCCAGGTGTTGGATAATATACATTCTTAAAACCTTTACTCCGTAATCCATCTTTAAGAGGCAATGCCTGATCCGGTTCACCATGGATGAGAAATATATGCTTAAGTCGCTGCGGCGAATTCAGTGCGACATAATCCAGCAGATCACGACGATCTGCGTGAGCACTGAATGCATCAAGCATAGCAACACGTGCTTTCACTGTATGCTCTTCACCAAAGATCTTTACATTATACTCTCCATCCATGATCTTTCTTGCCAGAGTTTCCTTTGCGGCAAAGCCTACAAAAAGGATCAGGTTTTTCGGATTCTCGATATTATTGCGCAGGTGATGCAGAATACGGCCACCTTCAGCCATACCGCTTCCGCTTATAATTATATGGGGAAATGCCATGGAATTAAGTTTCTTTGATCCCTCAACGTCGCGGATGTAAACCAGCCGTCTGAACCCGAACGGGTCTTCGTGATCATGCAGGAACACACGTTTAGCCTCTCTGTCAAGAACATCGGGATACTTTCTGTAAATCTCTGTCGCTTCACATGCAAGAGGACTGTCAACAAAAACCGGCATGTCTGGAATGCGGTTCTGATTAAACAGCTTGTGAAGTACATACACCATAAGCTGTGTACGACCCACAGCAAATGACGGTATTATCACCTTACCGCCGGTTGCAGCGGTAGTACGCACGATCTCTGCAACCTTTTCCTCGACATCATCGTAACTCTCGTGAAGACGGTTGCCATAGGTTGACTCCATGACAAGAAGGTCCAGTTCACGAAGAACGTTTGGATCTCTTGTAATCGGCATATTTGGCCGGCCGATGTCACCTGTCAACCCAAGTTTGAAGGTATGTCCGGACTCGGTTATCTCCATATGTAATCCAGCAGAACCAAGGATATGACCGCTGTCACGAAACATTACCTCAACATCAGGTGCAATTGTAAACGGCTTATCATAATCAATACCGACAAAATGATCCATTGTTGCTTCAACATCTTCGATCGTATAAAGCGGCTGCATTACCTCCTGATGCTGACGCTGGCGGATCTTATTGACCCACTCAAGATCTTTCATTTGAAGATAGGCGCTGTCGCGCAGCATAATTTTACATAAATCAATTGTAGCCGGTGTCGCATAGATTGATCCACGAAAACCATTCTTGATCAGGTTGGGAAGATTTCCGCTGTGGTCGATATGTGCATGGCTAAGAATCACGGAATCCAGTGTCGACGGATCAAACGGAAAATTGAGGTTTTTGTTGTATGCCTCCTGACGACGTCCCTGGAATAGACCACATTCAAAAAGGATCTTTTTCCCGTTAACTGTGATAACGACTTGTGAACCAGTAACAGTCTGAGCTGCACCGTGAAATTGAAGCTGCATACGACCTCCCTGTGAAAAATCACACAATAGGCCGAAAGTCTCAGTGGCAGGTGTATCTCATGAAAAAGAACGCAGGTGATGATGGATGGTCAAACGTTTTAACTGAAACTGACCTTACTTAATATTAGCTGGCTTAAACGTTTTAGTCAAGTTTTTTTTAAAGGACAGGCCGTACCGGAATTTTACTATAGACACACGCCCCACCGAATCCTTATAATTAAAATAGGACTTCTATTTTTAAAAACTTAGCAGTATTTAGAGGGTATTTCCAATCAAGTGGGATCCGCTCATAATTAGGTACGGAAAAGAACTATGGCAGACATAAAAGAAAACAAAGGCAGTTTGAAACAATTTGAACCAGCCGCGTTTATCGGTAAAGAGTTTGGAAATATTACGCTCATGAGCATGATTGGTAAAGGAGCAATGGGTGCGGTTTTTATCGGATTTCAGAAATCTCTCAAACGTAAAGTCGCTGTCAAACTTTTTCCAAAAGCATTACCGGAAAGTACAACAATGAAACTGCGATTTAGAGATGAGGCAGAAACAGTTGCAGTACTTAATCACCCTAATATCGTTCCGGTTTACGATATGGGTGAAACCGAAGATTTACTTTACATTGTCATGCAGCTGATTCAAGGAGAAGACCTCCGCGCATTCATTCATCGTCATCAATTACACCCGGTACCATCAATGCGTGGTGTTCCTTTGAAAACCGGACTTGCACTAATGCTGCCAATACTTGACGCGTTACGATTTGCTCATAATGATGGTGTTATTCATCGTGATATAAAACCAGCCAATGTCATTATTGACACAAAGCAAAGCAGACCCTTTCTTGCAGATTTTGGTATCGCAAGCACGCAACATTCCGAAAATGATGCAACTGACACCATTCTGGGAACTCCTTTGTATATTGCCCCGGAACAGGCATGGGGTCATCACGTTGACAAAAGAGCAGATATCTATTCTGCCGGTCTTGTACTCTATGAATTAGCTGCGGGAAAATTACCATTAAGTAAGAAAACACTTGCAGAAGTTATTCGATTAAAAATGTATTCCCCTGAATTACTTTTTTCCTGCCCACCATCAGCAGCCAACCCTCAGATTGACAAACCACTTGAAGATATCATTCTTCGCGCAATTGAACCGGAAGTCGATAAAAGGTATCAAAACTGTACAATATTCCTTGATGAGCTTACTGCATACTTAAATAATCGAAACACGGGCATATCATAATGAGTACAAACGGGCTGACACAAAAGGACGCTGAACAGATTATCCGGATGTTTAATGTCGGATTCAACAGTGCATTACTCTATGGTGGAGCTCATCCTACGACATTAAAAAACACTGAGCCCTTTATAGCCCAGATTATGAAATCGCTCGACCTGTCACCCATAATTTCACTTATTATTGACAGGGAAAGCCTCTTCCTTGATGACGTATGTGCGGACAGGATTATTAACCCCAAAAGAATTATCAGTCAATTTACAAAAATAAAGATCGTTTCGGTCAGTTTTGAACGGGGAATAACACAACAGAGTATTCAGGAGTTTTTCAAACTTGCCGGTGATATGAATCTGAACTATAATGCCGAGCAGATTGAGTCGCATTTTAAAGCATCAGGATTGCAGGGATTACGCCTTAACCATGTGCGCTATGGTAAGATTACCTCTGATGAAACCCTGATTTCACGTGATACAGCTTCCCTTCTTGATCAATCCCTGCAGGGAGACCGGCATCCCGTAGTTGATCAGCAAACACTTGACGAAATTCAAAAGGTTATTTCTCTTGCGAAAACGCTTGACAGGCCAAAAGAATCTGCACAGACTCTTGCACAGACCATCATCTATGACAAAACAGGAGATGCATCAGTATCATCAATTGAAGCAATGCGCCGGGAAGTCCGCGATGCTGATGCACAATCTGTTGATACGCTGCTTAACGCTGTACTTGAACTGAAAGTTAATTTATCTGAGGCGCTTGAAGCACATAAACTTACCGGTAAAATTCTGGCTGCTGCAGAACCTGCACAAAAGGAAATGGATAAATTAACCTGTGATGTTCTCGCCAGATTAATTCGTGAGGAATACTCAAAAGGTGCGATTTCCACCAAACGCCTCGCACAGATTGTTCGCAGAATGCTGCCGGATCTTTCCGAGTTGAAACGGGTTTTGCCAATGCTGAAAAATATGCTTATTGAGGATGGTATGTCGCTTGGAGATTATCTGCTGCTTGTTCGTTCAATTGACATGGAAGTAGAAAATGATTCCATCTCCGAGCTCATCTCCGATGCAGCATCCGGTATTGGTGCATCAACAGATGACGTTGTAAAAGCAATTAAAGCAAATCCATCTGAGGCTGCTAAGCTCATGTTTCTGGCATCAGAAATAAACAATGGCACAAATCAGGATGATGCCCAGTTATCAGCAGTGCTCTGCGAGTATGTAGAAAAAGTAAGTTCCAGTATTGCCCTTGAATCAAAAGAAATTCAGGGTCCTCAGGGAAACAGGGCTCTTGGTAAAATCATTACTCATGTCGAGTCTCAGCTTGTTGACAAATTAAAATCATACGGCATTGACGAACCCGTATTATTGAGAATCAAACAAATGCTTGAGCAGCGCTACCAGCAGACCTGCTCAAGCGCAACGGCCATGTGGGTGGCTGAAAACATTCCGATTGACAAAGAACATGAAATCCAGAACCTGGCAGAACGGTTAAATGCATTTCTTGGTCAGGAACAATCGATTCAAAAGATCAGCGAACCTCTTATTGTATCGCTGCGGGCAAAAGGTTACAATCAGGAACAGATAGCTGCATTTGTCCAGCAGCTATCAAAATATATTGATTCAAAAAAGAAATTTTCAGTTCCTGCAGAGATCCTCTCTACAAATAATATGTTATTTATGCTCAACCGGGAAATTAAGCAACACATCCGATACAACACACCATTCTCCACACTTTTGATCTCAATTATCACAATCCGTAAACCACCATCATCAAATCCTGAACGACCATCACCGGATGCGCTTCAGGAATTAACACCTCAGCTCTTTTCATTTGTTAAAACTTCCCTTAGAGACATTGACCTTGTTGGATCGTTGAATAACAAGGATGGTGTTATACTGGCACTATTGACCATGACAAATCTGGACGGTGCCAATGTTGTAGTACACCGTATGAGAAGTGCTATGTGTTCGACAGGTTTTTCATTGCAGGGAGAAACGGTTTACATCGACCCGGTAATATCAATTACAATTCCGGAAAAAGAGGTCACCAAAGATCTTAATTCCTACCTTGATGTCGCCAAAAATAACCATAAAAAACAGTTTGATACATAACGCCAATGAATTCAATACGATATTATGCTGTAAAAAGCCATCTTTCTTTGCCCTGTAAAGAGCCCTGAAATATATTTATAACATAAAAACAACAGACTGATTTAGCTACAGGAAGAAATGCACGGTATCTCCACTAAGCAATAAGTGTCAGTTGTTTTTCAGATTTATTCATTGTGTGGACTCTTTGCAAACCTTAATAACTGCACACCGATGGAGTCACAAGTAAATTCTTATATGACAACAGAACTTTCAACAGCTGCAACTATGACTACAGATCCAGAGGGACTTTCTATTGATGAAATAATCGACAGAGCCCTTGTATACTGTAACAATCTGCCTCATAGCTGCAATGCCTATATCAATCAGATTAAAGATTTAAAAAGCAGACTCGCCCGCGGACGACTTCATCTTGCGGTCCTTGGACAATTCAACAGAGGCAAAAGTACATTTCTCAATGCGATTACCGGTCTTGATGTTCTTCCGACATCGGTACTGCCAAGTACTTCGGTACCGACGATCATTGCTTATGGCAAAGAGCTCTCATGCTGTGTACATTTCCTTGACTCCAAACCGCCCCTTTTCGTGCGTCAGTCAGCAGATGCAATTCGTGAAACGCTGACAAAATATGTTGCCGAGGAAAATAATCCAAACAATCAGCTTTGTGTGAAAGAGGTCGAGGTAACAACACCCAGCCCGCTGCTTGAAAACGGCACCGTACTTCTTGACACACCAGGTTTCGGTTCAACGCACGTTCACAATACAAGAACAGCACTTACGGTTCTTACAGAATGTGATGCAGCAATATTCCTTCTTAGTGCAGATCCACCTCTGACACAGACAGAGCTGGAATTTCTCAAGCAGGTAAATCTTTACGTACCAAGAATATTCTTTGCCGTAAACAAAATTGACTTACTGTCACATAATGAACTTGCAGCGATTGATGCATTCATAACCAACATTCTTGTAATGCAGATGAAATACCCGGCCGATCTTAAACTCTTTCATATTTGTGCCCGTAAAGGAGCACTGGCAAAGGGTGATTTTCAAACCAGCAACTGGATTGCAAGTGGAATCAATGAGATCAAAACGGAAGTACTTGATTTCATGATCCGTGAAAAATACTTCACACTTTCCGAAGCGCTCAATGATAAATTCAAGGAATCAATTAATATTATTGAGCAGAAGATCCTTGAAGAGATCAATGACTACAAAGATCCTCTCAGTAAAATTAAAAGCGAATACTCAGTCATTGCAGATCAGAACATGCAACTGAAGAAAGTTACAGAAAAGGAAATCTCACTGATTGCTGTTGAAGAAAATGCTGTATTAAAATATCTTGACGGCCATTTAAACGCCGTTAAAGAATCGCTCTCAAAAGAATTGACAAATGAATTTTCATTAATTGTTAAAAAATACAAGATTTCTGGAAAAAACATACAATCGGTCGCGTCAATGTTTTCCAATCTTGCTTCCGAGAAACTGCGCAGATTGTATGCTGCTACGATCAACAATTGCAATAAACCTATTCGTAAAGCAGTACAGATACACCATCACGAGTTTGCAACCATCATCGAAAACAGCAAGTCACTGCTCGGCGAAAAGCCATCAGTTTCAGTCTTGTCAATTGAAAAAATTGACCAGTGTGAAATGGACTCACAACAGTGGAACCCCACGACGGTACTCGAATTTCAACTCACATCACAATGGAATGATTTCTTTAAAAGTAACACAACCCTGCAATACGATCTTATACGTCAATTCAATGCTACAATCGAAGCGTATATTCCACAGCAGGTTGAATCACTCAGCCAGACAATTCGCAAACAGATTCATGATGCATTCATGAAGGTTCGTGCGATGCTTGAACGTGATTATGGTTCACTTGTAAAGATTCTTGATGAATCCCTGAAAAAGAAAAATGCAGCAATGCAGGAACGTCTCAACATTCATGGTTCCAGAGCTGTTGAACTTCAGCAGAAAATTGAACAGTTCAGTTCCATTAAAAAATACCTGCGCTAATTACGGGTGAAAATTACAGACGCGTTAAAACCTGCTCACTCTGTAAAGAAACGTGTTAACCAGGGGAGAAAAACATCACCTACACCAAAAAGTATCAAAATCAGTTCAAAGATAAGCACAATTGCGGCAATCAGAAAAAGCCATGTAAAAAAATGAACCACGCCATTACGCACACGTTTATGCCTGTTGCTGATTAATAATCTGCTGCATACAAGCATGAACCATCTAAATAGCCTCAGTTTTTACCTCCACCTTTAAATACTGTTCTTCTGAAAAGAATACCCTTATCACCCGGGTTTAATTTATTATCAGACATTTTGATTATCGTTAGTGATGATGTCGTCGTTTGTACTTTAGCGGTGTAGCCGGTCATGGCAACATCCCTGGACATAACACCGTCTTTCACACGGTACATCGCAAAAACATCACCAACGTTCACTCCATCCTGAGATCCTTTATCGATAATAAGCGTCTGGAAAGCGTAGGGACTTTCAGTCTCTTCTGCCCTGGTAATCAGTGTCGCCTGAATGGATATATCGGGAGCTACCAGAGTATCAATTTCCTGACTTTTGAGCGGTTCCGCTTTCATAAGGTGTTCACCGCCCACAACTTTATCATACACTTTATAAAGCTGCCCGGATGCCCTGCTCTTCTCAACCGATGTAAGCTTTATGGAGCCAACACATTTTATCAGATTGGCCCGGGTTTTATTGCGCTCAACTATCCGAAAATAATTGTAGATATCGACAGAGTCACCAACTTTATATAATTCATTGTTTCTGATCGTAAGTGTAACTTTATCATAGAGCTGGTACATCGCATTCTCAGGGGGGGCATTTACAACTGATTCACCCGGCATCAAAACGCCTGAATTATTCCGTGTAAACCACAAAAATGGTACTGCTTTAAAAAAACTGCCGCCCAGATGATCCTTTGACCGGATAATTGACAATAGCATCGAATCGGTATTAGTACTACTTTTGGTTATAGTCTCTTTTTGTGATGATGTCGTATTAAAAAGCTCTGCTGTCTTTGATGTAAACCCGGGATTGATTTGTCCGGGCACTTGTGAACCTGATGCCACATTACCTGAACTACTTGCAGATGTGTAAGGAGAATCTCCACGTCCGGGAATTTTTAACAAATCCCCCGGATAAATAAGATCCGGATTTTTTATGTAGGTGTTGTTCTGCCAGATCAACGGCCATTGAAATGGATTCCCTAAAAACGTAAATGCAAGATTCCACAAACAATCACCCTTCTTAATAACATAGTCAGTTGTCTGACCATCATACGATACCGCAGGTACCTGAACTTCATTTTGAACAGGTTTAGTCTCTGATTCAAAACCCCAATCGTCCACAGCAGATCCCTGCGCGCAAATAGTTTGCGGCATCCGGCAAATCAATACCGTAATGAATACGGCAATATTGGATATACAGATTTTTTTTGTCATACCACTTAATGATATAACTCCGGAAAAAAACTGTCAATGCATGTATATTATTTTATTGCAGTGAATATTGACTGAATATGATGCATAAGTTATTTATAAGAGATTTAAACCGGATGTTTTTATACGATTACCTTTGGTCTACTTATCTATCATACACTATCACCATGGACATGCCACCTTTCAGGTACACTGCGGGTCTGTAAAGTAATTCAGGGGAGGTGCCCGGCCTTGTTTCCATGAAACTTCCATGTACCGGAAACCGCAGGTATCAAAAATAGTAAAGTACTACTAATTTACACATAATAAGGATTGACATATGAACAAACCCAGTCAGGCTAAAATTAAAATCATTGAGGGTGGTGTCACCAGCGCTTGTGGTTTTATTGCCGGTGGAGTAAAAGCAGGTATTAAAGTTACAAAAAAAACTGACCTGGCCTTTCTGTACAGCGATAAACCCTGTGCCGCAGCAGGTGCTTTCACAACGAATGCAATTCGTGCGTCCAGTGTTGACTGGTGCGAAAGCCACCTTCCGTCCAAAACAATTCAGGCAATTCTTGTCAACAGTGGCTGTGCCAATGCATGCACTGGCGATCAGGGTGTCAAAGATTCATCAATGATGGCGCTTCTGGCAAGTAAAACAGTCGAAATAGATCACAATAGTGTTCTCATTGCATCCACAGGAGTAATAGGAAAAGCGCTGCCTCTTGACAAAATTGAAAAAGCCCTTCCTAAACTCAAAAAGGGACTTAGTGCTGATGGCGGAACGGCATTTGCGACTGCTATCATGACAACAGATCTTGTAAGAAAAGAATCTGCTGTAAAAGTTTCTTCCGGTAAAACATCTTACACTATCGGAGGGTGCTGCAAAGGAAGCGGGATGATTCATCCGAACATGGCAACGATGCTCGCATTTGTTACAACCGATGCTGCCATAACACCACCGAATCTTGACAAAATCGTTAAACGTACCGTTAACAGAACATTCAATAACCTCACCGTTGATGGTGATACATCAACAAATGATATGATCCATGTTCTTGCAAATGGCATGTCCGGAGTAATGATTACCACCGCAGCTGATCTTGCAGTTTTTGAAGAGGCACTTTTTACGGTTTGTAATGACCTGTGCAAAAAAATTGCTGCCGATGGTGAAGGGGCAACGAAACGGGTAGAGATAAATGTTTGTGGTGCAGCAACAGAAGATGATGCACGGAAAGCTGCCAAATCTGTCGCAAATTCAAATCTTACAAAATGTGCTCTTTTTGGAAATGATCCAAACTGGGGGCGTATTGCCTGTGCAGTCGGTTACAGCGGAGCAAAATTTTCGAAAGAAAAAATGAATATCAACCTGTGTGGTGTTCCTGTTTTTCATAATCTTCAGCCGGTTGCTTTCGATGCGATAAAACTGCATAAACTTATGAAAGAAAAGGTTGTTAGCATTGATATTGACCTCGGTGTCGGGAAAGCAAAAGCGATTGCACATACCTGTGATTTCAGTTACGATTATGTTAAGATTAACGCAGATTATCATACCTGATACTACTGGATATGGTTTGCGGTTTATCCGCAAACCGGCCTTGCATATCCTGCAACTATGCATCCCGATACTCCTGCAGTACCCTGTTTTTCTTGATCCTTCCCGACATTTGTTTTTATAGGAAATCTGTTTTTCGAAATGTCTGGTTCGGTCTTTTAAAAATAAATACCATCTGTTTTTAGCCTGCGAAACTGCCGGAAAGAAAATATCACTGCAAATTTTACACCATGTACAAGAGCCGGTTTGTAACCGCCAAAAGTTGTTGCGGATTGCTATTGCCATCAATAAAACATTCTGATATAATTAAACAGCTGTAGACTGCAAAAAATGTAATAGTTTTTACTGACACAGTTTTTATTCATTTAAAAACTGTAAGACTGTGGGCATTGTCTGTAAGGTAAACACAACTAAACAGACGATGTCCCACGTTACAGTACAAAAATTTTCCAGGGAGTTCATATGTACAACTTTAGTAAAGTATCTGTTCTGTTACCAGTTATGCTGTCATTTTTTTGTCTGACTACGTATGCAGAAATACCTTCAAATGTTAAAGCAGGTATCGCAAAGTATTCTCCGGAGCTCGTTAAATTTGCCTCTAATGCAACAATTGTATCTGAAGTAAATAAGGCGAATATATCACAACCAGCAGAGCTTTCATCCATAACAAATGAGACGTGGAAAAACATGTCAATACTTTCTCCTGAAGCAAAATTAATTACCAAAGGAGAATTGTCCCAATTTCTTGTTAAAAATAAACCGGCGTTTGTATCAGAAATCTTTGTTTCTGCAAAAAATGGTACAAAAGTAGGTTTTATAACTAAACCCACAAGCTGGTCGCATCTGGGATCGTCAAAACACGATAAACCGATGCAGGGAAAAGACTGGACAGGGGAAGTCGAGCTTGACGAATCTACGGGTATCACTCAGATTCAGGTAGCTTTTCCGGTTCTTGATGAGAACAGGAAACCTATCGGTTCCATAGTATTTGGTCTTGATGTATCAAAAATTACTGCAAAATAACACTTTTTAATTAACAATAACGGTAAGGAATCTATAATGCCGGGCATACAAAAAATATCATCAAAAATGTACATCATGCTGAGCATAACAATTGCTACAACACTGCTGATAATCGGTGGTTTCACATATCTTACAGGTATAATGTCCAAAGGTTTTACAAGCAGCATCAATCAGCAGACGGAAAAAAACAATGAGATCTTTGCCGTTATTAACAGTGCCCTTGAAATACAGGCATTAACGCAGAAAATCCTCCGTTCGCGCCAGATAGATTCATTGGAACTTTTTACCAATTCTTTTTCCGATTTGACAAATGGCAGTAAAAACACATTCCGGAACGGTTCAGAGTTATTTGTAAACTCCTACAACAATCTCATTTCCATTGACAGCATTATCATTCAGAAAATTCTTATTGGAGCAAATGCAGAGGCAAACTATCAGTATATTCAGGAATCGACGCTTGCTTTTGAATCAGTTTTTAATAATGCGGAAAAGTTCAAAAATGAAATGCAGCAGAAGATCAACGCATCACTTGAAACATCAGAAAAATATATCGCACGGGTTCAGACCGGGGTTTTAGTATTTGTGTTGCTATGTACCGGCCTTTTGATTTTAGCCAATCTCCGGTTAAAATCGATAATAGTAAATCCAATCAAATCACTTTCTTCACGATTAAAGGATCTCGTTAACGGTGAAGGTGATTTACGACAGAGAATTGATGTATCAGGCAGCGATGAGATTGCTGATATGGCGAATTTATTTAATGAGTTTATAGCGCAACAGCAGCGTATTATTCAGGATGTAAGCGCTGTCTCAGGTGAAGTAGTGAGCAGTTCAACATCAATACGCAAAAACATTGAGATTCTGGCTGACAATTCTGAGAACAGTGCAGTCCAGTCGCAAACTGTTGCATCTGCGACCGAGCAGGCATCAACAAATGTATCAAACATCTCTGCATCAGCAGAAGAGATGTCATCAACAGTAAGTACCATTGCTACAGCAATTGAGGAAATGAGTATTTCATTGAATGAAGTAGCAAAAAATTGTCAGAAAGAATCTCAGGTTGCACGTTCTGCAAACGACCAGGCAAAGCGTACACACGTCGAAGTATCACACTTACAGGCAGTTTCTGTCGAGATCAGCAAAATTATCGAGTTGATAAATGATATCGCAGATCAGACCAATTTGCTCGCACTAAACGCAACAATTGAGGCTGCCAGTGCCGGAGAGGCTGGTAAAGGATTTGCTGTTGTGGCAACAGAGGTCAAGGAGCTCGCAAAACAAACCGCACAGGCAACAGAAAATATCCGCGAACAGATAGAGCAAATGCAGACCAGTACTAAAATCGCAGTTGACTCTATTAACTTAATCACTACGGTAATCGAAGAAATTCATTCAATTTCAGAAACTATTGCAACATCAGTTGAAGAACAAAGTGCAACAATTGGAGAAATATCGAGAAACGTATCGAACTCCTCGCAGGCTGCATCAGATATTGCAAAAAATGTAAATGAATCAGCGAAAGGATTAAATGACATTTCCTCAAGTATTCATGATATTAATGAGGTTACATCAAAAACAACAGCCACATTACTGGATCTGAACAAAAAAACCGAATCGCTTCACAACCTTACAGAAAGACTTGATACGACACTTGCCAGGTTCAAGATTTAGATTTTCGCCTGATTTCGGCCGCAATATCCTTCATTATTGAAATTCCGTCTTCTTTCTGAAGGATATTTCCGGTAACAATGATATCTGCACCTGCGTCAAGTTTTTCTTTTGCAGTTACTGCGTCACGGATTCCCCCTCCGACAATTATCGGAATGTCAACCCATTTACGTACCGCTGCGATAAGCTCAGGTGGAACAGACAACTGCGCTCCGCTTCCTGCCTCAAGATACACAAGCCCCATTCCCATATATTGCGCCGCCAGTGCATGCGCTGCAGCAAGTTCCGGTTTACTTCTTGGTAACGGCCGGGTATTACTCATGAATTCAACGGAACTTACCGCACCGGACTCAATGAGCATATACGCTGTCGGGATTGGTTCCAGTCCGGTCTGTTTAATTATCGGCGCAGCTTTGACATGCTCTCCAATAAGGTTTGATGGATTTCGTCCACTGACAAGTGATAAATACAACAATGCATCGGCGTATGCAGATAATTGTGTCGCATCACCAGGAAATATCATCACAGGTATCGTACATGCTTTTTTCAGAGTCTGTATAAATTGATCAAAATGATTGGAATAGAGCAGCGATCCTCCAACAAGAATCGCATCAGCTCCGCACTTTTGTGACTCTTTCGCAATCATGGCTGCATCACGTAAACTAAAGTCATCAGGATCAAGAAGCACCCAGTAAAGTTTTTTACCTTTTGCGACAGTTTTTGTTATCTGCCCAAGCATTGTGGTACTCATTTTAAAGTACCTTCCCTGGTAATAAGAAGTTCGTTTACCGCAGCCAATGCATCAGAAAGCTTTGATACATCTTTACCACCAGCCTGTGCTCGTAATGGGCTTCCCCCGCCATTACCACCGGCTATCCGGGCAGCAGTTTTAACAAGATCACCACAGTGCACACCGCACTTCTTTACAGACGCATTTCCGGCACTCGCAGAGAACAGAACTTTATCATCAACTACAGCACCAAGAACAATTACCACATCGCTGATCTGCTTATTCCTGATTTCATCAGTAACGGCATCAGAAAGCTGTGCGAACGTATCTTTGTCAACTGTTCCGAGATTTTTGACAACCCATGGCATAACAGCGCTTCTGTTTTTCGCTTCTGTAAGGAAAGTCCCTATCGCTGATGCTGCCTTTGCAGATGAGAGCTCTTTTACCTGAGCCTCCAGTGCCTTATTGGAATCTGCCAGAGCCTCAACGCGTTCGGTTATCTTGTCTGAAGCGACTTTTAATTGTGATGTCAGCGTATCAATTATTTTTTCTTTACTATAAAGAACATTCAGTACACCTTTTCCGGTAACCGCTTCAATACGTCGTATACCTGCGCTTATTGACGTCTCAACCAGGATATGAAATGCACCAATCTGCCCGGTTGCATCAACATGAGTACCGCCACACAATTCCTTGCTAACCCCACCCATTGACACTACGCGAACCTTGTCACCGTACTTTTCACCAAAAAGCGCTGTTGCACCTTCCTTTTTTGCATCATTGACATTCTTGACATCTGTGCAAACCGGTACATTCTCCATGATCCACTCATTTACCTGCATTTCAACAGCAGCGATCTCTTCTGATGTCAATCCTTTAAAATGTGTAAAGTCAAAACGGAGCCCTGATGGTTCCACTTTTGATCCGGACTGCTGAACATGATCCCCAAGCACGTTACGTAATGCAGCCTGTAACAAATGTGTTGCAGAGTGATTACGGCGTGTCGCCATACGTAAATCGGTGTTGATCTGAGCAGTAAACTCCTGTGAAAACTCCTTTTCGGGGATACTCATTGGAATTAATACTTTATGGATAATCAGATCGTTCCACTTAATCGTGTTCAATACGGTACTATCAACTCCTGATACCGCGGTAATTTTACCGGTATCACCGGTCTGCCCGCCGGACTCCGCATAAAATGGTGTTTTGTCAAGAATGACAAGATACTCCCGAACGCCATCACCTTCATCAACCATTTTGAATTTGCAAATTTTTACTTTTGCACTGCCACTTGTATATCCGAGAAATTCAGTCCCGCTTGCAGCTTTAATTTCAGTCCATCCGTCAGGCGACAAGCCATCATCACCCTTACGGGCTTCACGTGCACGAACCTTCTGTTCTTCCATATATTTCGCATACCCGTCTTCGTCAACATTGAAACCTTTTTCAAATGCCATAAGACGGGTAAGATCCATCGGAAATCCATACGTATCGTATAATGTAAAGACATCCGCACCGGCAAGAGTTCTCGTTCCCCTCGATGATGCCGTTTCTATCATTGTGTTAAACTTTTCAATACCTTGTTCAAGCGTTGCACCGAAACGTTCTTCTTCAGATTTTATGACTTCTTCAACAAAGCGCCGCCGCTGTGTGATTTCCGGAAAGGCTTCACCCATTTCCGAAATGACAACTTCTACAAGTTTGTAAAGGAACGGTTCACGAAAACCCAGCTCACGACCAAAACGGAACGCCCTGCGAAGAAGGCGTCTCAACACATAGCCACGACCCTCATTTGATGGGAATGCGCCATCTGTAATGGCGAAAACAAGCGATCGTATGTGGTCTGCGATAACCCGGTAAGGAGTGCCTGCCTCACCTTCATTATATTTTTTATTGGACAGTTTCTCAATCTGTCTGATAATTGACCTGAACAGATCAATATCGTAATTGGATCCTACTCCCTGAATAACCGACACGATGCGCTCAAAACCCATTCCAGTATCAACATGTTTGGCCGGTAGAGGTTTAAGTGATCCATCTTTTTCACGGTTGTATTGCATAAAGACAAGATTCCAGAGCTCACGATATCTCGCATTTTGTCCATTGACACCTTCAATCGGATCTGCATAGGTAGCCTTCTGCGTGGACAAATCGCCCATATCATAATGGATTTCGCTGCATGGTCCGCAAGGCCCGGTCTCGCCCATCTCCCAGAAATTGCTCTTATCTCCAAAACGTATAATTCTATGGTGTTCAATATCAGTCTCGGTCTGCCAGAACTTCTCAGCCTCGTCATCCCCGGTATGTACCGTAACAAATAAGCGATCCTTTGGTATATTCCACACCAGAGTCAACAGTTCCCAGGCCCACCTGATCGCTTCCTTTTTGTAATAATCACCAAAAGACCAGTTACCAAGCATCTCAAAGAATGTATGATGATAATGATCACGCCCGACTTCTTCAAGATCGTTATGCTTACCGCTTACCCGCATACACTTCTGTGAATTTGCTGCGCGCTTCAAACCCTTGGGATTATCGCCAAGGAATATTGCCTTGAACTGATTCATACCTGCATTTGTAAAGAGCAGCGTCGGATCATCCTGAGGGACAACCGGTGAACTGGCAATAAAGTTGTGCGCTCTTTCTTCAAAAAACCTGATAAAGTCGTTACGGATTTCTTTTGATGATTTCATAATTCTTTATACTATGTTTAAGTTTACGCAAGAATTGACTGATTCACAGTAAAATGCCATCTAATCAAGCCTTGATGATACTATTTATTTCATTTTCAACTATCATTTCATTATGGATATAATTCAATTTAAACTATATACCAAAATGAAGATCGTACTACTGTTTGTCATAACGCATGCGTATTCTGCCAAACAGTAATGCTATAATTTATTCACCAGCTTCATTCGGTTCATCAATTTCAGATTCCGATGAAACAGCTCCGGCACGCAGAGCAGCACCCTTTTCCCGGACTTTTTTCTCTATTGCATTAAGTATATCGCGATTTTCCTTCAGGAAATCACGTGCTTTTTCACGTCCCTGACCGATTCGTTCGCCCTGATAGGAGAACCAGGCGCCGCTTTTATCAACAATTCCCATTTCGACCCCAAGGTCAAGCACATCGCCCTCAAAAGATATTCCCTTACCGTAAAGTATATCGAACTCAGCCTCACGGAATGGCGGTGCCACTTTGTTCTTGACAACTTTCGCACGTGTACGATTACCGGTTACCGTTTCGCCATCTTTAATTGCTGCAGTTCTTCTGATATCAATACGCACTGACGAATAAAACTTTAGTGCATTTCCACCAGTTGTTGTTTCAGGATTACCGAACATAACACCGATTTTCATACGAAGCTGATTAATAAAAACCAGACATGTTTTAGATTTTGAAATAACTCCGGTTAATTTACGCAATGCCTGTGACATAAGGCGAGCCTGAAGCCCCATATGGCTGTCACCCATGTCTCCCTCGATTTCGGCTGCAGGAACAAGTGCAGCAACACTGTCTACGACGATAATGTCTATAGTTCCGCTTCGTACAAGTGTATCTGCGATCTCCAGTGCCTGCTCACCGGTATCGGGCTGAGATACCAGTAAATTATCGATATCAACGCCAAGATTCTTTGCATACGCAGCATCAAACGCGTACTCTGCATCAATTAACACTGCAATTCCACCCTTTTTCTGAGCGTTTGCGATCGCATGAAGCGCAAGTGTTGTTTTCCCTGACGATTCAGGGCCATAGATCTCAATTATTCTTCCTTTAGGAAAACCGCCAACTCCAAGCGCCATATCAAGCGATAATGAACCTGTTGATATTACAGGCACTTCATCTTTCAGACTTGCAGTACCCAACCGCATGATTGAACCTTTTCCGTGTTGCTTTTCAATCTGACTTACTGCCTGTTCTAACGCAGCATTGCGGTTTTTAGCGTCCTCCTCAACTACTGCTGCACCTTTTTTTGCCATAATAACATTACTCCTCTTTTTGTGGTGATATATGAATAGCTTTTTCTTTCAATTTTTTTCTCAATGTTTTTGATAAAATACCATCCGGCAAATAGAGTCAGAATTTTTTTTTAACTTATACATTATATATCACACAGAAAATCCTGACACTCGGGTGTTTTTATACTAACAATGCTACATCGATCCTGAAAAAGTAATATCAATGTGATTGCTTCGATTCACACTGTTTCCAGTAACACGGCATAGTATTAATCTTTTAACAGATTGATTTTATAATATGATATATTAGTAAGAAGCGAGTGGGCAATACCAGTAATAGCTCATAAAGCGACTTGAGACTTCTATTTCAGGTTCTTTTCCTGACCTCTTTTAAAACTCTTTTCATACACTTCCCAATGGTATGTTTTCGTCTCAAGCATAGTCGACACCCGGTGTTTTTGAATTTCCTGAAAAAACTAACATTGATATCGGGCATCCAGAGGCACATTGACATTACTATACGTAAAGAACAGTAATGTCAACAAATACCATTCTACTCTTCATCGGGCATTTCTAAATCATCTTTTTTATAATGAAAGACAATCACGCCAAGTGGTGGCAATCTAAGCTGCAAAGAAAACTTTCTACCATGATGCTGAACATTCTGGGTCTCAACACCACCGGCATTTCCAATACCACTACCGCCATACTCTTTTGCATCACTATTAAAGACCTCTTTATAGAAGCCTTCAATATTTACACCTACCTTGTATTTCTCCCGTGGCACCGGTGTGAAATTTGCAACAACCAGAACCATTTCGTCAGGATCTTTACCCTTGCGGACAAATGACAAGATACTATTCTCCCAATCATTACAATCCATCCACTCGAAGCCCTTTGGATCGAAGTCCAGTTCGTGAAGTGATGGTATCTCGCGATACAGTTTATTGAGATCTGCAACCATCAGCTGAACACCACTATGTCGCTCCCACTGCGCCAAACTCCAGTTAATACTCTTGTCATGATTCCATTCATCCCACTGTGCGATTTCGGAACTCATGAACAGCAATTTTTTGCCTGGATGCATAAACTGATACGATAAAAGCAACCGCAAATTAGCCAGACGATTCCAGTCATCACCTGGAAATTTGTTAACCAGCGATTGCTTTCCGTGTACGATTTCATCATGAGACAAAGGAAGCACATAGTTCTCGGTAAATGCATAGAGCATGCTGAAAGTAAGCTCCCCATGATGATACTTACGGTGAATCGGATCTTTACTCATATATTCAAGTACATCGTGCATCCATCCCATATTCCATTTCATGCCAAATCCAAGCCCTCCAACATATGTTGGTCTCGAAACCATCGGCCAGGCAGTTGATTCCTCTGCAATCGTCTGAACATCCGGGAATGCTTTGTAAATCTCCATATTGAACTTTTTCAAAAAGTCAATTGCTTCAAGATTCTCGCGTCCGCCAAATTTGTTGGGAATCCATTCACCATGACGTCGTGAGTAGTCAAGATACAGCATTGACGCCACAGCATCAACCCGTAGTCCATCAATGTGATACTTTTCGAGCCAGAACACCGCACTGCTCATCAGAAATGCCTGAACCTCATTACGCCCATAGTTAAAAATGTAACTCTTCCAGTCAGGATGAAACCCCTTCTTCGGATCTGCATGCTCATACAAACAGGTACCATCAAAATATGCAAGCCCATGCTCATCACCGGGGAAATGTGATGGCACCCAGTCGAGAATCACGGCGATGTCATTCTGATGCAGGTAATCGATAAGGTACATGAAATCCTGAGGAGTACCATAGCGGCTTGTTGGCGCAAAATAACCAATTGTCTGATACCCCCAAGAACCATAAAACGGATGTTCCATCACAGGCAGGAACTGGACATGCGTAAAGCCCATTTTCTTGATATATGCAACAAACTCCGGTGCCATTTCCCGATATGTCAAAAAACGTTCCTCACCGTTTTCATCAACTTTTTTCATCCATGATCCAATATGCATTTCGTAAATTGATATTGGAGAACTCAGTTCGTTGACTTTTTTACGTTTTTCCATCCAGACACTATCATTCCATGTGTAATCAATCTCCCAGACGACCGGTGATGTTCTTGGGGGAACTTCCCAGTGCATCGCAAATGGATCACCCCTGTTGGCTCTGTAGCTGTTCACTCTTGAGTCTACATGAAATTTGTACAGTGTTCCTTTTTCAATTCCGGGAATAAATCCTTCCCAGATTCCTGAATTATCTGTTCTTTCCAAAAGCGGATGACTTTTAGGATTCCAGTTATTAAAATCCCCTACCATTGAAACAGTTCTGGCATTCGGTGCCCACACAGCAAAATAACAACCGGACACACCGTTATTCACCATAAGATGTGAACCGAGCTTATCGAAAAGCCGGAAGTGGTTACCCTCTTTAAACAGATATATATCAAAATCCGAGAATAATGAAACATCATATAACACCTTGTTCTCATTTTTAAGTAATACTTCAGAATCCTGTTTCATTACATCTCCTTTCAATCTCTTTATTACTAATGCTAAATGCTTAATTTTACACCAGTAACAGAGTAATGTGCAATTAAAATCAGTGTGATGTTGTGTTTATAAACATGTATAGAGTTTCTTTCGTCAGGCCACAGACCCATTCAGCAACACCCTCATTGTTGTTGCCCTGGCCACAAGTCTCACTTCATACACGATTTGTGAATTTGTGTACAAAAAAAGCTCCCAACTCTATCAAAAATGATGGTACTATATTGAATATAGTTTTCCGGGCTCAATTCGTGAACGATTAATTATACTAAAGGGAAAAAAAGATACGATTATTCACAAAAGTCAACAGTTTTTTATAAAAAACATACAACTGCCTTGCTTTTTTGTATATATTATTTTAATCTTCTTAGTGCAGAAATAATTAGTTATGACAGAATTCTAAGGGTGATTCAGATAATCGGGGTATCTAAGCGGATTGATTGTATCACAGACGGGTATGTTTTATTACAAACAGATTTCCCGCTGCATGCCCTTTACAATTAAACATGTAACAGTATATATGGAGTCGCAATGAAAAGAGCAGTGGTTACATTGTTAGTTTTATTTGTCATCGGTATCGGTGGATATTTTGGATATACTTTTTACAAGATAAAAACATCCCCGCTTGAAAAGGCACGAAAAGCAGAACTGAAAGGCCGGATTCAGAATGCATTTGATCATTACATTGACGCACTAAGGTTCATTTCTCCCGACACGCCACTCCCTGATTTAAATAAATCCAAGGTAGTTGATTCAAAAATCTGGAAATCAGACCTGACGAGGTATACATCCTGGCTACTTGACACCTCAAAAAAGCCGGCTGCATTTGATTCTGTTTATAATAAGATTATTGGTTATCAGGATACCTATTCGCACTCCGAAAACAAAATAATCAACCTGATACACTCCACGCTATCAGGAGCTGCATTTGACACAGAATGGAAAGATGCCTTCTATGCATCAACAGCCCCCTGGAACGAATCGCATAAGGAGTTATCATCCTATGCTCATTCTAAAAAAGGATCATTTCTGCGACTTTCTGCAGACAAAGGGTTTACTTATAATATCAGTATCATTAACCTGAAAACAGGGATTCAAACATCATTTACTGTTTACTCAGAGGGAAAAACGACGAGTCTTGTTTTTCCCGGAGAATATTTAATTATTTGCAGAAGCATCGTTGAGTATTCCAAAGGACAAAAATGGGTCTCACCATCAACATTAACCCCGATTACGATCCCTGATTCATCTTCGTTGATAAAGGGAATGCTTATTACAAAAGTTGCCAGGACAAAGTAATAACCCCCTTAATAAAAGCAGGGCGCTTCCAGCGTGGGATTAAATTGTTCAACAATTTTAGCAGAATTCAGATTTTCCATTAAGCATTTTGACTTAATTACCAGACAAATTCCGAGCCCTGACTGTAAAGGAGGGGGTATCTTATTGGCATGCGAAAAAAAGCCCTTCCTTACGGTCAGGCCTCTGAATGAACAGGGTATTGATTTGGCCAGCTATTCAACAAAAGCAGGATTCGCAATGTTCTATTGTGCAATCCGCGTTAACTATGCGTCATTCAGTTTCATCTGCAGGATATTACTTCTTTAGAATTACTGTTTTGATGCGCTTGTGTCTGCTGCTGGTGATGCCGTTGTACCGGAACCTGATGCAGCGCTACCCAACGTCGCGTCGGGATTTGATTCCAGCTGCGTTTCGACACAATCAAGGATTTTCTTTGACTGAACGCGAGTGAGCGAGACCTTCGCAGTTCCAATCCATTTAGGTTTATAGCTCGTTTCAATTCCGCTTTCGCCAAGTTCATTTTTGATACATGCGACAATATATTTGTGTGTTAGTTTTGTCTTCTTAGCATAAGGAAGCAGCTTATCTGCAGCTCTCTTAAGTGCATCCTCAGTTGCGGCCTTTACCGCTTCATCAAGACTTTTCTTCGTTATACTGGTAACAATATTTACTGTTGGAAGCTCCGCAAACGAGCGTTTCTCCTGTGCACGAGACTTTACAAACTGCCAGGTATTATCATTTTTCAACCACACAATTCGCCCATCAGGAAGATCAATATACATATCCTCTTCACTTCCATCAGAGATTGTAACTTTTGCATATCCCCATGAACCATCATCGTGAAGAATCGCCGAGCGGCCATCATCGAGTACCAACTCCATGTCACGTGCAAAAAGCCCTGCAGAAATACCAAGAACAATCACACTTACCAGCACCATTTTATTCAGATTACGCAGCATTTAACAGCTCCTTTTTTATAACTCCACAGATAATGATCAGCGACATAACCGTTCACGAATTAATATAAGCATTCCAGCATGCGAACATTATATTTTTTTAAATAATTTTACTACTGGATTTCTTCTTTATCATATTCTGACCTATTTTTATTAAGCAGAATGTTTTCAGCACACCACGAATTCCAGATTGACATCACATAAGAATGGTTTAGTCGATGATTAACAGCGTAAAAACAATTGCAGCAGAACTTCTGAAAAACAATTTGACACTGTCTACCGCCGAGTCCTGCACTGGTGGACTGATTGGCGGGGCAATCACAGGCATTGCAGGGTCATCACTGTTTTTTAAAGGCGGCGTTACGGCATATTCCAATGAGATTAAAATTAATGTGCTTGGCGTAAACGAACAAACCATCAGTGAATTTGGTGCAGTAAGCAGTCAAACTGTTGAAGAAATGGTAAGAGGAGTCTGCACTCTGCTGAAAACAGATTGTGCGATATCAGTTTCAGGTATTGCAGGGCCGGGAGGCGGTTCCATTGACAAACCAGTTGGACTTGTTTACATTGGAATTAAAGTGCGTAATACCGTTTCAAGCCACAGACATATTTTCTACGGAAACAGACACCAGATCCGGATAGCAACGGTTAAAACATCCCTTTGCTATCTGACATCAGCACTAAAAAATCATTTCTGACATTGTATTGAAATCATTCAGCAATAGACAGTCGGATCAGCAACACCAGCTGCTACAAATCCGTTATGACGCAGAACGCAGCTATCGCACCTTCCGCATGCCCTGCCATCATCTGATGGCTTATAACAGCTATGTGTAATACTGTAGTCTACCCCCATTTCAATACCAGATTTAATAATCTCTGCTTTGGTCAGGTTAATCAGCGGGGTATGAATTGTAAAGTGGTTTCCCTCAACACCTTTTTTTGTCGCAAGGTTTGCTACTTTAGAAAACGCATCAATGTATTCCGGCCTGCAATCAGGATAACCACTATAATCAACCGCATTTACTCCAATGTAAAGATCATCACACCCGGCCACTTCAGCCCACCCCAGTGCAAATGATAAAAATATGGTATTGCGTGCGGGAACATACGTATTCGGAATATCGCCACTAGACTCAATATCCCTGTTCAGGGGAACATCCATTACATCGGAGGTCAATGATGATCCTCCGAAAGCTCTGAGATCAATTGTGACAATTTTATGATCTGCAACGTTAAAAAATGAAGCTACTCTTTTTGCAGCGTCAAGTTCAACACTGTGACGTTGTCCGTAGGAAAAACTCATCGCGTACAGTTCAAAACCATCACGACGCGCGAATGCACAGCAGGTCGCACTGTCAAGACCACCACTAAGAAGCACAACAGCTTTCTTCATGATTCAGACCCCTCTTTTATCACCCCAGATAAACTTATGCAGTTGTAAACCAAGCCTGACAGGCAAATTTGATTCAACTATCCATGATGCAAGCTCTGCCGGTTCAATCCGCCCTATACACGGAGAGAATAGCATTGTTACTTTTGTATGTAATTGATATTTTTTAATAAAATCACACGCCCAGTCAAAATCTGTTTTATCGCTGATAACAAATTTGACTTCATCTGATGTAGTAAGATAATCGATATTTTCAAGCAGAAAAGAACCTTCGGAACCACTTCCCGGGCATTTTACATCGACAATCCGCACACACCCTGACGGCAGCAACCGGATGGGAAGAGATCCATTTGTTTCCACAAGAACAGTGTATCCCTTTTGTAAAAGCACCTCACATAATTTCACAGAGTCGGCCTGAAAGAGAGGCTCACCGCCAGTCAATTCAACAAGCTTTACACCGTGCGCATTTACATTATCAATTATTGCATCAATGGACATCGGTGTTCCTTCTGTAAATGCGTACCTGGTGTCGCAATAGGAACAGTCAAGGTTACAGCCGGTTAACCGGACAAAGGTACAGATACAGCCGGCATACGTCGACTCACCCTGTATTGATTTGAAAATTTCGCAAATTGTAAGCATTTTATTCAAAATACGCTGCACAGTTACCGGGAGTTTCAAAAACTTCCACGCGGGCAACCATACCATCCCAATCAGATAATGACTCCCTGAGCTTACCAAAAATAAACCGGGCTATGTTCTCCGATGACGGATTAAGGTTTACAGGTGCAAGAACATCATTGAGATCCTTGTGATCAAACTCATCGATTATCTCCTTGAGTTTTTTCCTGAGTACCTTAAAATCTATGCCAATTCCCGCATCATCAAGCTTACTGCACCGGACCGTGGCCTTTACAAGCCAGTTATGTCCATGCAGATTCTCACAAGGTCCTTTGTAATTTTTTAACCGATGTGCTGCGCTGAAACTTGCTTCTGTTGTAATTTCGAACATTGCCACCTCTTCCCTTTTTAAATTCTATAGTCAGTTGCGTTGTTACTTCTCTTGTAACATCGATCGCAGTCCAGTACCTGCGCACTAAATATAAGATTTTTCTAAAGCACATTGTGAATCTTTAATTTGTGCCTAATAAGCGGTTTCAGAAAAATTAAAAGGATGCCGTTAAGCACAACGCACTATTTATTTCATTATTTTTAGACCATGAGCCCCATTTTCCTGCCGGCTTCATACATCATAATTGCGCTTGCACATGCAACATTAAACGAATCAACTCCGGAAGCCATAGGAATTCTAATAGTGGTATCACACACATCAAGAACACTATCAGACAAGCCCACACCCTCATTACCAAAAACGAGACATGTATTGTCTGTAAAGGCAGCACATTCAAGCGGTATACTGTTGTTATCAAGTGCGGCACCGTAAATTTTATAGTGGTACGTATCACGCAACGTACGTAATGTATCATCAAGCGATTTACTTTTAATAACCGGCAGTTTAAAAATAGTTCCCATCGAATTTCTAATAGCTCTTCGCAGCCAGGGATCTGCAGATGTCTCGCCAACAATTAATGCCCCGACACCACACGCAGCACAATTACGAACGATTGCTCCGGTATTTTCCGCACTTTCCAGCCTGTCAAGGGCAACAAGCAGACGGCTGTTCAGTCCACCATTGATAACATTACCAAGAGATCTTTCGGGTGGGATTTTTGCTATTGCAATTATTCCCTGATGATAATTGAACCCAACGATCGACCTGATTAGTTTGGTATCAGCAATATAGACATTTACTGTTTCCTTGCGACGTGAAAGATTGTCTTTGTAAATGTCAAACCATGCACCTGTCAATAAAATTGATACCAGCTCAAAAGAACTTGCCAAAAAAAGGGCAACGACCTTATCACCCTCGATGATTGCAATTCCCTTTTCGTAATGTGACATAGGCCGCTTCAATGTAAGATAATCCTCTGCATCATCAAAGTCCATTGTTGTAACGTATTCGATCTTGTTAATCAACAGATTACTCCATAATAAAGAAAGGTTGAGGTTGAGGTTGAGGTTAAGGTTGAGGTTGAGATTAAGGTTGAGATTAAGATTGAGGCAGGAATCTGGATCTCAATTCTATGTATCTCAATCATTTTTTTTGTGCTTCTCATAATTGGAATGTATTGCTCCTGATTTGAGAAATATGTGTTAAAATAATTTGTCCCTATGTGCATTAATTGG
>CAYMGX010000026.1:36860-38287 GCA_964390065.1 uncultured Fibrobacter sp.
CTCCTGATTTGAGAAATATGTGTTAAAATAATTTGTCCCTATGTGCATTAATTGGTCGAAATCTGCAATTTGCATCACAAACAGGGTGTTTTTTCCATTGGCATAGTATTTGATGAACAGGAACTTGTTTCCGCACAGACCTTTTCAGGGAACATTGTCAGCAGTATACATAACAATAGTTGTTATGCAGTAAATTATTTGTACCTTCATCCAAAGGAGCTCATATGAGCATTACCATTTTCAGTACCTATTCTGAAAGTTTTCCACTTTCCCACATTGTCTACGTTGGTTCTGTTTTCGAAATATCAGCAGAAAACAGAAAAGGCGAAAGTACCCACTCATTCAAAATAATTACATCATCAAGTGTCATGTATTGTAATTACAGAGATGAGGAAGCAGCAAAAACAGCTCACGATTCACTCGAGAAACAACTTGGAGACTATGGCAGGAAACTGTTTAAAAATGCCGGTGACATTATTGATGTTTCCCGTGTTACATCATTCAGTAAAGTAATTACCCTGAAGAAACCTCAACAGAACTGTACCCATGCGATTATCCTGAATATTGACACATGCACAGACGAAAAGCAACGTCAGATC
Source organism: uncultured Fibrobacter sp. (assembly GCA_964390065.1). Classification (GTDB taxonomy): domain Bacteria; phylum Fibrobacterota; class Chitinivibrionia; order Chitinivibrionales; family Chitinispirillaceae; genus JAAZBG01. The sequence goes on from CAYMGX010000026.1 coordinate 37,460, forward strand.
TGGTTTCACTACAAGTCTGACGAGAGCGCAACAAATGCGCGTAAAGCTCTTTATACGCTTATTTCAATGGTAAACGGGAATCGTACCGCGCCTGCTCATGAAGAAAAAATTGAGGAAGCATTAGTAACCGCATAGTTTACTCATGTATTATATAAAAGAGACATAACAGTCTCTTTTATATAATGTTTTTTACTTTACAGGCATTCCCATGAATTTGAGAAATCCTTCGTTATCCCGCCATTTTGGAGTTACTTTAATGTGGCAGGTTAATTGAACCTTTGCCTGCACAAGTTTTTCTAATTCCTTTGCGGCTGCTTTTCGAATACGGGTGATACCAGCACCACCTTTACCAACAATTATTCCGCGCTGTCCGGTTGTCTCAACATGGATTACAGCCTGAATTATATGCGTATCACCATGTTCTTTGTATGATTCAATTTCTACAAACACAGCATGGGGAACCTCATCTTTGGTATTAAGAATTATCTGTTTTCTGATATACTCTGATGCAAAAAAACGCATGTTTGCATCTGTCATATCATCCTGATCGAAATACTGCGGCCCCGGTGGAATAAAGGGTTCCACGACTTTAAGAAACTGCTCTTTAGCCTTTTCACTATTTGCAGAAATGCAGATCGCCGGGAGATCTTTAAATTGAGGATACTTTTCGAAAAATGCTTTCTTTACATCTTCATATTTTTTATTTATGTCAATTTTGTTAAAAACAATTATCGTCTGAACACCGGCACTTCCTATTATTGATGCCACCGTGTCCTCTTCTTCACCAAATTCACGGGAGACATCAACCATATAACAGATAACATCAAG